>NZ_QRVW01000028.1:0-35823 GCF_003458855.1 Mitsuokella sp. AF21-1AC | reverse complement strand
GATTCCCTCAAGCTCGCGACTTCAGTCGCGGGTAGTTGACTCATACGGTCGCCTCCCATACATATGTACTCTTATAATTTTATCACAATTAATTCTGAAGATATACGGCAACTCTTATCCCCGGACATGATATTATAAGATAGGAGGTTATCTGCATGAGCGGCAGGATTTTGCATCTGCCTGGCGAATGTATGTATCAGATAAGGGAGCTGGGGACTATGAATAATCTGCCGAAATTCTTTAATATGCTGGTGCAGTCGTGGAATACGGTGTTCTTCGGGCTTGTGGCGTTCGGGGGATTCTACCTTTTGACGGAGGGCTCGTATCTGCTGGGCGTGGTGCTCATTGCGGTTGGTCTGGGCGGCGCCTGTTTCTGCGCGAAGCAGACGCAGGCGTGGGCGAATGTCAAGGAGGAGGATCTCCCTAAATTCGGGAAGCGGAACCGCCCGCAAAAGTGATGTCACTCATGATCCGACGACATCAAAAAAACAGGAAGCAGTTTGTGCCGTTTAAGGCGTGCTGCTTCCTGTTTCTTGTTGGTGCTTCTGCGGTGCTGGCTGCAGATTCCTTACAGACAGCGGTTTGCATCGCGGAATAGATGATGCTGTTTTTTACGCTTCGGGATTTGCGTCCCTGCCTTCGCATTTGGCGAGGGCCTGGCGCATCTCTGCGTCCTGATGGGCGAGCTCGTCGCGCAGGCCGTCGTAGAACTGGACGAGGCCGTCGATGATGCCCTGGCGGGCCGTGGCTTCGATCTTTGCCTTTTTCTTGAGCTCGCGCGTCGTCTCGAGGATGTTGCCGATCGTCAGGATGTAGTTGTATTCGTCTTCGAGGACGGCGGTGGCATCCATCGGGGGCAGGCAGCGGACTTCGCGGCTGAGCTTGTCGTATTCGCTGCTGAGGTGGCGCAGATTCTTTTTCTGCGTGAGGGCGAGGTCGAGGTTGTTGCCGCTGACGCGCGCGAGAGCGTGATTCATTTCGTTGCGCAGCTGGTGCATAGCGGCGATGCGTTTCTGCAGGGCCAGGAGGTCGCGGCGCGCCTTGTCGCGTGCGGCCAGGCTCATATCGTTTGGTTCGGTTAACATAAGGGGTAACGCCTCCGTTATTCTTGTTGATGTGCCTTTCTATTGTAACGGATTTTCAGGCATTCGCCAAGCCGCTTTCAGATAAACTATAGGAATGAGGCGTAGAATGGCAATCGACGTTGAAATGTGATAAGATAGAAAGCAACATAACGCAATGTACGGGGAAACCCGGATAGGTGCTTCGGAGGGATCTTTATGGTTAGTGAAGAAACAATGATGTTCCGGTTTGGCAACGATGAGAACAAGGCGGAGCGAATCATCCGCTCGGTCTGCAAGGCCATGGAAGAGAAGGGCTACAATCCCATCAACCAGCTGGTCGGGTATCTGCTCTCGGGCGATCCGGCGTACATCACGAGCCACAACGACGCGCGCAGCCTCATTCGCACGCTGGAACGCGATGAGCTTTTAGAGGAGCTCGTGCGCTCGTATCTGGACAAGGAAAAGGAAAAGGAAAACAAAGAATAATGAAACGATACATGTCACTCGATATCGGCGATCGGACAATCGGCATCGCGGTCAGCGACCTGTTGGGGCTGACGGCGCAGGGCGTGGAGACGATCCACCGCAAGACCATGGAGGACGACCTCAAGCGGCTCGGGGAGCTCATGGCGCAGTATGAGACGCATTCGCTCGTCTCAGGGCTGCCGAAGAATATGGACGGCACGGAGGGCGAGCGCTGCGCAATCGTCAAGGAGTTCATGGCAAAGGTCAAGGAGATGTATCCGGAAGTGGAGGTTACGTTCTGGGATGAACGCCTGTCGACGGTGGCGGCGGCGCGTTCGCTGATTGAGGCCGATGTATCGCGGCGCAAGCGCAAGAAGGTCATCGACAAGATGGCGGCGGTCTTCATCCTGCAGGGGTATCTCGACAGCCTGCGCTGATGCGCGGTGGAGTGCCTGCGGCCCGCCCCGGCATCTGGCCGGCGGCGTGAAATGTTGACAAGCCTTCTTGCCATACGCTACAATGAAGGCAGCGATAAGTTTTGGATATAAGAATATAGTTTAAGAGGTGATCCTTGTGGCAGATGAAATGATGAACGAAGAGGATGTAGTCGTGGTCATGACGGATGAAGACGGTCATGAATATTACTATCGGGAAGAGATGATCATCCCGGTCGAGGAGGAGCGTTATGCGCTGCTCGTCGGCATCCATGGCGAGGACGAGGAGCACGCGGCCGGCTGCGGCTGTGGCTGCGAGGATGGCGACGAAGATGTCATCATCGCCAAGATCGTCGTCAACGATGAAGGCGAGGAGGAGTACATCGAGCCGTCGGACGAGGAGTTTGAAGCAGTCCAGAAGGCTTACGATGCCCTGGTCGATGAGGCCGAGAAGGAATAAACGCGTCACGATAGGCTGCTGTCCCGCTGGGTGGCGGCCTTTTCGTTATCATGAGCAATGCATATGAACGATTGGAAAACAAAAGGACAGGAAGCCTGGCAAAAGGTCCGGGATTTCCTGGCAACGATACGGGGCGGCGCCGGTGAGCGCCCGGAGCAGGCGACGGAGACAAAGCCTCTCCATACGGATGCCGGCAAGCCGGATGCTGTCAAGCTGGATGCCGGCAAGCCGGATGCCGCGAGTCAGGCGGCTGACAATCTGAAGGCGCAGTCTGGCGCTGCGGCGGCTGCAGAGCCTGACGAGGGGCCGAAATCTCTGAAGGAGCGCTGCGCCGCGTTTTGCAAAGCATCCGGCTGGAAAAAGGGGCTTGTGGCAGGCCTTGTCGTGCTGGTGCTTGTCATCGGCGGGGGTGCCGCCTATCTCTTTGGCGCGGGCAGTGCGCCGAAGCGTGCCTCGTTTGATGACGGTCAGAATATCTACGTGATGGTGAAACCCGGCATGGGGGCCAATGATATCGCAGCGGAGCTCGTGAACCTCGGCGTCATCGACAGTAAGATGCGCTTTTGGTGGCTGACGAAGATCCACGGCTACGGCAGCCAGATCAAGACGGGCACGTATGCGTTCCAGGCCGGCATGGACGAAAATGAGGTACTCCAGAAGCTCGTCGCGGGCGATACGACGATCATCAAGTTCACGATCCCCGAAGGCTTCAGCGTGCGCGAAATCGCGAAACGGCTCGCGGATGCGGGACTCGTTGATGAGCAGGCGTTCCTCGCGGCGGCGAAGGATTTCGCGCCGTACCCGTACATGAAGAAGCAGCCGAATGTCCAGTTCGCGGCCGAGGGCTTCCTGTTCCCCGACACGTATGAGCTGCACAGCGATGCGGCGACGCCGGAGGGCATCATGAAGATGATGGCTGAGGACTTTGACCAGCGGCTGACGCCTGCCATGCGCCAGCAGGCGGCGGCGATGAATCTCTCGATTCACAATCTCATCACGCTGGCGTCGCTCGTCGAGAAGGAGGCGCGCTACGATGAGGACCGGCCGATCATCGCGCAGGTCTTCCTCAAGCGCCTGGCCATCGGCATGCCGCTGCAGTCGGATACGACGCTGCAGTATCTCATGGCCGCGCCGAAGGAGGATGTGTCCATCGAGGATACGAAGATCCAGTCGCCGTACAATACGTACCAGGTGACGGGGCTGCCGCCGGGGCCGATTGCGAATCCGGGCCTCAAGTCGATTGAGGCCGTGCTGCATCCGGCCGCCACGGATTATCTGTATTTCGTGGCCGACCGGCAGGGACACAATCATTATTCCACGAATTACGCCGATCACGAGGCAATTGTCGAACAGGTGCGCTGAGGCGCTGAGCAGAAGCGGGTAAGGAGGGAGAGACGATGGAACAGGCAGGAATCGAGGCCCTGCTGCGCGAGATGGAATCGTATGCCGCCGCGCATCACGTGCCGATCATCAATGAGCGCGGCCGCCGGGCGTTCCTTGCGGTCGTGCAGCAGGACCGTCCGCGCCGCATCCTCGAGATCGGCACGGCCATCGGCTATTCGGCGCTGCTGCTCCTGCTGCATGGTGCGGCGGACGCAAGGGTGACGACACTCGAGCTCAGCGAGGAGCGCGCAGAGCTTGCGCGCTCGTTCTGGGCGCGTGCGGGCGTTTCGGACCGCATCACGCTACTGACGGGCGATGCCGGCAGGATCCTCACGGAGCTTCCGGGAAAGCTCGCTGAGCCGTACGATTTCGTTTTCATCGATGCGGCCAAAGGACAGTATGTCGATTATTTCGAGAAGATCCAGCCGCTGCTCGCGCCGCACTGCACGGTCCTTGCGGACAACGTGCTGTTCCGCGGCTACGTGCTCGGGGAGGAGAAGGCGCCGCGCCGCTACCGCACGATCGTCAAGCGGCTGCGCGCCTATATAGAACTTGTCAATCAGACGCCGGGCTTTGCAACCGAGATCCTTGAACGCGGGGACGGCCTGGCGGTCACACGGAGGAAATAAGGTTTGATCAGGAAAAAGCCGGAGCTTCTGGCTCCAGCCGGCAACATGGAAAAGATGAAGATGGCGCTGCTCTACGGTGCCGACGCCGTGTATCTCGGCGGCAAGGCCTATGGGCTGCGGGCTTTTGGCGGCAATTTCAGCCGCGAGGAGCTCAAAGAGGCGATGGAATTCGCGCATGGCCTCGGCAAGAAGGTCTATGTGACGGTGAACATCTTCCCGCACAACCGCGACCTTGCGGCGCTGCCCGACTACCTGCGCTATCTGCAGGAAATCGGCACAGATGCGCTGCTCGTCGCCGATCTCGGCATCTTCACGATGTGCCGGGAAATCATCCCGGAGATGGAGATTCACATCAGCACGCAGGCCAACAACACGAACTGGGCAACGGTCAGGGCCTGGCAGGCCCTCGGCGCCAAACGCGTCGTGCTCGCGCGCGAGATGTCGCTTGAGGAGATTCGCGAGATTCGCCAGAAATGCGATGTGGATCTTGAGATGTTCGTGCACGGCGCGATGTGCATCTCGTATTCGGGCCGCTGCCTGCTCTCGAATTACTTTACGGGCCGCGATGCGAACATGGGCAGCTGCGCGCAGTCATGCCGCTGGAAGTACGCGCTCGTCGAGGAGACGCGTCCCGGCAGGTATTTCCCGATTGAGGAGGACGAGCGCGGCACGTACATCATGAATTCCAAGGATATGTGTCTCCTGCCGCACATCGCCGACGTCATCGGGAGCGGCGTCGAGAGCCTCAAGATCGAGGGGCGCATGAAGAGTGTCCATTACGTCGCGAGCGTGGTCAAGGCGTACCGCCTGGCCATCGACGCGTACTTCGACCATCCGGACGATTTTCACATCGACCCGGCCTGGACCGAGGAGCTCGAAAAGGTTTCCCACCGCCCATATACGACGGGATTCTACTATCATCAGCCGACGAAGGATGACCAGCTTTATGGCACATCCTCTTATATACAGACGTCCGAGTTTGTGGGGCTTGTGCGCTCTTATGACAAAGAGACGGGCTGGGCGCTCGTCGAGCAGCGCAACAACATGAAGCTCGGTCAGGAGATCGAGGTGTTCCAGCCGACGGGGCCGCTTTTCCGCCAGACGATCCGCGCGATGCGCGATGAAGATGGCGAGGAAATCGCGGTCGCGCCGCATCCGCAGCAGCTCCTCTACATGAAGATGGAGCAGCCGGTGGAGCCTTATACCATCCTGCGTCGGGATTATCAGGCGTGAGCCTGGGCCTCGTGCCCGGGCGGAAGTGAAAGTGAAGGAAAGCGGGGATTACTCATGGAAAAGACAGTTCGTTATTTTGGTAAGGCAACGGGACGCGTACAGGGCGTCGGTTTCCGCATGTTCATCCAGCAGCATGCCACGGAGCTTGGCGTGACGGGCTGGGTCCGCAACATGGAGGACGGCAGCGTCCACATGGAAATCCAGGGTACGCCGGAGGCCGTCGACAAGTTGTCGGTGCTCATGCGTGAAGGCAATTACTTCATCAAGGTCAAGGAGCTGACGTTTGAGGAGCGCCCGGTCGAGGCCGACGAGACGCGCTTCATCATCCGCTACTGATCCGGGATTCGTAAAAGGAGACTTGTTATGCCAAAGATACTCGTGCTGAACGGCCCGAACCTCAATCTCCTGGGCACCAGAGAGCCGGAGATTTACGGTCACACGACGCTTCAGGACATCAACGACCGCATTGAGAGGCGGGCGGCTGAGGCGGGCATCGCCGTCGATTTCCTGCAGTCCAATCATGAGGGCGTGCTCGTCGATGCCGTGCAGGCGGCCAATCACAAATACGATTACATCATTTTCAACGCGGCGGCGTTCACGCATTACAGCATTGCGCTGCGCGACGCCATCGCGGCCATCGAGGTGCCGGTCATCGAGGTGCATCTCTCGAACATCCACCAGCGCGAGGAGTTCCGCCATACGTCGGTGCTCGCACCCGTCGCGATGGGACAGATCTGCGGCCTCGGCGCCGAGAGCTACATGGCAGCCCTCGAGGCCATCATCTGCAAGCTCAAGGGCTGAGCACTGGGGCCACGGCCCCGCAAAACTTTCATCTGGAGATGATTTTCATGAATCCAAATCGTTTGGAGGCACTGCGCGCCCTGCTCGCGCGCGAGGGGCTCGATGCCGTCGTCGTGACGAAGTACGTCAATCTGCATTATTTCAGCGGCTTCCGCGGCGATGATACGACGCTCGTCGTGACGCAGGATCATGCCCTGCTCATCACGGACAACCGCTACACGGAGCAGGCACAGAAGCAGGCGCCGCTTTACGAGATCGTCGAGCAGAAGGGCGGCCTCTTGAAGAAGACGGCCGAGTGCCTTGAGAAGCTCGGCTGCCAAAAGGTGGGCTTTGAGGGCAATGCGATGCTCTACAATGACCATGCGGCACTTGCCGCCATTCTGCCGGACGTCGATTTCTCGAAGGCTCTGACGCTCGATGCCCTGCGCGCCGTCAAGGATGCCGAGGAGATCGGCTGTATCCGCAGGGCATGTGAAATCGCTGACAAGGCGTTTTCAGACATCGTCACGTTCATCCGCCCGGGCCGCACGGAGATCGAGGTCGCCGCACGCCTCGAGCAGGTCATGCGCGCCGCCGGCTCGGAGAAGCCGTCTTTTGATACGATCGTGGCGTCTGGCCTGCGCGGCAGCATGCCGCACGGCACGGCCACGGAGAAGGTCATCGAGGAAGGCGATTTTGTGACGATGGATTACGGTGCAAAATTCCAGGGCTACTGCTCCGATATCACGCGCACGGTCTGCGTGGGGCACGCGACGCCGCGCCAGCGCGAGGTCTACGAGGCCGTGCTCGGCACGCAGAAGCTCGTGCTCAGCCTCATCGGGCCGCACAAGTCGTGCCTTGCCATCGATACGGCGTCACGCGAATACCTTGCGCGCTACGATCTTGCCAAATACTTCGGCCACGGCCTCGGCCACAGCCTGGGCCTTGAGATCCACGAGTCGCCGCGCCTCTCGCGCTCGTGTGCGCCGGAGGATGTGCTCGTCCCGGGCAACCTCATCACGGACGAGCCGGGCGTCTATTTGCCGGGCTGGGGCGGCCTTCGCATCGAGGATACGGTGCTCGTGACGGAGACGGGCTGCGAACGGCTCACGAAGTCGGACAAGTCGCTCCTGGAACTCGGCTGCTGAACGGCTCCGCCTGCCTGTACGGTCATCGAGTATCCTCGCACAGGCGCGCGAATGCGCAGGAATGCTTGACGCGCGGCGTCAAGTTGATTATAATAAAAACGTTATGATATGTTTATATCGTGCAAATTGACCATGATATTTTGGAGGGCGTTATTGAATGATTAATAGTACGGATTTTCGCACGGGCTTGACGATTGAGATTGATGGCGGTGTCTGGCAGATTGTTGATTTCCAGCATGTAAAGCCGGGCAAGGGCGCAGCCTTCGTTCGCACGAAGATCAAGAACGTTGAGACGGGTGCAGTGGTAGAGCGTACCTTCAACCCGAACGAGAAGATGCCGGCCGCGCATCTTGAGACGCGCAATATGCAGTATCTCTACGAGTCCGACGGCATGTACACGTTCATGGATATGGAGACGTATGAGCAGACGGAGCTCAACAAGGATCAGCTCGGCGATGCGCTGAACTACCTCATGGAGAACATGGAAGTCTCGCTGCAGACGTTCAAGGGCCGCATCATCGGCATCCAGCTGCCGAACTCCGTCAACCTCAAGGTTGTCGAGTGCGAGCCGAGCGTCAAGGGCAACACGGCCACGGGTGCCACGAAGATGGCCAAGGTCGAGACGGGCTACGAAGTCCGCGTGCCGCTCTTCGTCAACGAGGGCGATACACTCCGCATCGATACGCGCACGGGCAACTACATCGAGCGCGCATAAGAAACGCTTTTTTTGAGCAGCTGTTGTACCGGTTCGCTGGTATGGCAGCTGTATTTCTTTCACGTTTCTTTTTCTTTTTTCTATCCGCCGGGCAGGAGAACGGTGTTTTTTAGCGAAATAATATAGTATAAATATGCATCAGGTGAAGCACGGAAACACGCCGGACGTGGCATATGCTTTCGCCTGCGGCATTCACATTGCTCGTTTCGTATAAGGAGGCCTTTATCATGGCAACGGAAAAAGAATTATTGAAGAAGGATTCTGGTCTGGGCGCAATCCGCATCGCGGATGAGGTCGTCAGCATCATCGCGGGCCTGGCTGCCACGGAAGTCGACGGCATCGCGGGCATGAGCGGCGGCATCGCCGGCGGCATTGCCGAGATGCTCGGCCGCAAGAATTTCGCCAAGGGCGTCAAGGTTGAGGTCGGTGAGAAGGAAGCCGCCGTCGATCTCTACATCATTGTCAAGTACGGCGTGCGCATCCCCGATGTGGCCCTTGCGGCACAGGAGAATGTCAAGCAGGCTATCGAGACGATGACGGGCCTGTCGGTTGTCGAAGTCAATGTCCACGTACAGGGTGTCGGTTTCCCGGAGGAAGCGCCGAAGGCAGAAGAGGTGCGTGTACGCTGAGTTGAAGCGAGGCGGATACCATGGGGATCATCAACCGTATATTGCTGTTTTTCTTCAGTCTGGGCGCTATGGCGCTGTCGCTCGTCGTGCTCGCGGCCTGTATCGGCGTGCTGCCGGAGTCCGTCTGGCTCAATGAGCTTCACTATGCGCTCACGCGGCCCGAGACGATTGCGGGGGCTGCCGTTGCATTTCTCATCGCGTTTCAGCTCTTCTGCTGCTCGTTCCGCCGGACGCGTCCCGTGGAGCGGGAGTCGGGGGAATACCTCGTGCTGCAGAATGAGGCCGGGGCCGTGCGCGTGGCACTCGATGCCGTGCGCTCGCTCGTCGAGCAGACGGCATCGAATCTGCCGGGCATCCGGCTGGCCCGCGCGAAGGCGTACCGCGTGCACAGCAGCAGCGGCAAAGAAGCCGTGGACAATCTCAAGCTCGTGCTGAACCTTTCGGTTGGCCGCGGCCTCAATGTCAACGAGGTGTCGGCAGCCGCCGCAAAGGAGATCCGCGAGGAGCTCCGGGAGGTCATGGGCCTTTCGGATGTCGTGCTCGACCTGCGCGTCACGAGTCTTTCCGATGCTGCCCTGCCGTCGAAGCGCCGCGTCGTCTGAGGTGGTGGACAGAAGATGAAAGAAGAAATCAAGAACTATCTGGAACAGATCTGGCAGGAAAGCCGGTATCGCGTCATCGGGCTCTTTGCGGGGCTCTTCATCGGCCTGGCCATCCTGATCTTTGGCTTCTGGCGCACCATCTTCGTCCTGTTTTGCGGCAGCGTCGGTCTTTTCATCGGCACGCGGCTTGACGAGGGCGATACCATTTTCTCGATGCTCGAACGCATCCTGCCCGAACGGTTCAATCATTTTCGCTGAGCACGCAGCCGCGTGCAGGAAGGTTTAAGGTAAGGAAGGTTATTCATGAGTCGTAGACAAGCAAGAGAGGCGGCCCTTCAGGCGCTCTTTCAGTTGGATTTGAATCACGCAGATGAGGCCGGTCAGGAGGAGATGTATGAGTCTCTGGCCATCGATACGGCCCTTTCGGAAGGGGAGGCCATGAGTGCTCATGACCGCGCGTTCGTCAGGGCGCTCGTCCATGGGACCCGTGAGCACCTTGAAGAGATTGACGCGAAGATCGCCCATGCTTCGCGCGAGTGGAAGGTGGAGCGCATGGCGGTGGTCGACCGCAATCTCACGCGCATGGCGACGTATGAGATGCAGTTTGCCCCCGAGAAGCTCACCCCGAACATCGCGATCAACGAGGCTGTGGAACTGGCGAAGAAGTATGGTACGGATGAGTCCAGCCGCTATGTCAACGGCATCCTGGGCGCAATCATGAAGAATGCGCAGTGATACATGATGGAAGCCAGACCTGAGTCTGGCTTTTTTCTTGTGAGAAGGACGGCAGATACGGGCGAGAGGTGAAAGAAGACATGAGAGACAGGATGGAATCCATTCACAGTGTCAGCGACGTGACGCGCTACATCAAGATGGTGCTGGCGCGCGAGCCGGCGCTCGCGCATCTGCAGGTGCGCGGCGAGCTCTCGAATTTCAAGCGCTACGCCTCGGGGCACTGTTACTTCACGCTGAAAGACGCGGGCGCCGCCATCAAGTGCGTGATGTTCCGGAGCCGCGCGCAGAGCCTGCGCTTTGAGCCGCAGAACGGCATGCAGGTCATCGTGAGCGGCAATGTCGCCGTTTACGAGCGCGACGGCGTCTACCAGCTCTACGCCGACCGCATGATACCCGATGGCATCGGCGATCTGGCGCTCGCCTTCGAGCAGCTCAAGGCGAGGCTTGCGGCCGAGGGGCTTTTTGAGGAGGCGCACAAGCGGCCTTTGCCGCATTTCCCGAAGACCATCGGCATCGTGACGTCGCTGTCGGGCGCCGTGCTGCGCGATATCTACCGCGTCTCGAAGCGGCGCTGGCCCGCCGTCCGGCTCGTGCTGAAGCCCGTGCTCGTGCAGGGGGAGGAGGCCGCCGGGCAGATTGCGGAGGCCATCCGCTTCTTCAATGAGAAGTATCCCGTCGACGTGCTCATCGTCGGGCGCGGCGGCGGCTCGATGGAGGACCTCTGGGCCTTCAACGAGGAGGCCGTCGTGCGCGCGATCTACGCGTCAGAGATCCCCGTGATCTCGGCCGTCGGCCACGAGACGGACTTCACGCTGGCGGATTTCGTCAGCGACCAGCGCGCGGCGACGCCCTCGCAGGCGGCGGAGCTCGCCGTGCCCGACCGGCTCGAGCTGCGGCGCTACGTCGAAAGTCAGGGAAAGAGGCTCTCCGAGCAGGCAAAGCGCCAGTGTGCGGCCAAGCGGCTGCGGCTTGATGCCTGCCTCAGGAGTACGGCACTCGAGAGGCCGCAGCTCCTGCTTGCGGGCCGCTCGCAGCGCCTCGACCGCGCCGTGCAGGCCCTGCAGCACGCGATGAAGCAGGAACTCACGGCGCGCCGTCACGAGCTGAGCATTGCCTGCGAAAAACTCGACATGCTCAACCCGCTGCAGGTCCTCTGCCGCGGGTACGGCATCGTCGAGAAGCGCGGCAGGATTGTGACGAGCGTCAGGGAGACGAAGCCCGGCGAGCGCGTGCACATCGTCATGAAGGACGGCCGCGTGGCCGCACGCATCGAAGATACAAATGCTGGACGGAGTCAGCAACGTCAGGAAAGGAAGATGGAAGATGCCCAGAAAGAAGGAACTCTCTTTTGAAGAATCCCTGGGGAAACTCGAAGAGATTGTCAAGACCATGGAAGAGGGCAGCCTGAGCCTCAGGGACCTCATGACGAATTATTCGGAGGGGGTCCAGCTGGCCAAGAATTGCCTGACGGCGCTCGACCGCGCGGAAAAGACCATGGACCTCCTCGTCAAGGAGGGGGAAGACGGTACGGTCAAGGAAGAGCAGTTGGAGATAGAGGGAGAATAAGGTAGTATGTTCAAGGAACTTTGGCATGAAAGACAGCAGCTGGTCGAGCGCCAGCTCGTAAAAGAACTCGATGCACAGCAGCCACTCGACAAGACGCTGCACGATGCGATGCAGTACAGTCTCATGGCCGGCGGCAAGCGCCTGCGGCCGATCCTCGTGATGGCGGCAGCCGATGCCGTCGGCGCCGATGGCACGAAATTCCTCACGACGGGCTGCGCGCTCGAGATGATCCACACATATTCCCTGATCCACGACGACCTGCCGGCCATGGACAACGACGATTACCGCCGCGGCAAGCTGACGAACCACAAGGTCTACGGCGACGGCATGGCCGTGCTCGCGGGCGACGCGCTTCTGACGCTGGCCTTCGAGGTCATGCTGCGCCAAGAGTGGGCCGATGCGGCGACGCGGCTGGCTGTCGTGCGCGAGATGAGCACGGCTGCCGGCATGAACGGCATGGTCGGCGGCCAGGCCATCGACCTCGAGTCGGAGGGCCATCACATCAGCATGGAGACGCTGCGCCGCATGCACATGGGCAAGACGGGCGCGCTCTTCCGCGCGGCCATCCGCAGCGGCGCAATCCTCGCAGGTGCCAATGACGAGGAGCTCGCATTGCTCACGCGGTATGCCGATAAATTCGGCCTGGCCTTCCAGATCACGGACGACATCCTCGATGTTACGGGCGATGAGAAGGAGATCGGCAAGCCCGTCGGCAGCGATCTGCGCAACCACAAATCGACGTACGTCACGCTGACGTCGCTCGAGGAGGCCCGGGAGCTGGCGAAAACGACCGTACAGGAGGCCGTGGACGCCCTCGCGCCGTTCGGCAGCCGCGCCGTCTTCCTCAGAGAACTCGTGGAGTATCTGCTCACACGCAAAAATTAAGTAGGAATGGGAAGTGTTTCCATGCATGCATTGCTCGATCGAATCAATAAACCGGAAGATGTCAAGCGGCTTAACGTTCAGGAGCTCGACCGCCTGGCCGCGGAAATCCGCCGCTTGATCATCGATACCGTCGCGCGAAACGGCGGCCATCTCGCGCCAAATCTCGGGACGGTGGAGCTCACACTCGCCCTTTACAGCGTTTTTTCGTTTCCGCAGGATAAACTGGTCTGGGACGTCGGCCATCAGTCGTACACGCACAAGATCCTGACGGGGCGCCGGGAGCGGTTTGCGACGCTGCGCCGCCAGGGCGGCATCACGGGATTCCCGAACCGCTTTGAATCGCCGTACGATGCGTTCGGCGTCGGCCATGCGAGCACCTCGATCTCGGCGGCGCTGGGCATGGCAATCGCGCGCGACGTCCGCGGCCTACACAACCAGGTCATCGCCGTCATCGGCGACGGGGCACTGACCGGCGGCGAGTCCTTTGAGGCGCTCAACCATGCCGGCGACCTCGGCACGAAGCTCATCGTCATTCTCAACGACAACGAGATGTCCATCGATGCCAACGTCGGCGCCATGAGCGAGTATCTCTCGCGCATCCGCATCGCGCCGCAGTACAACCGCGCCAAGCGCGACATGGGCAATCTGCTCATGAGCATCCCGCACATCGGCGGCAAGGTCTACAAGACGGCCAGCCACTTGAAGGACGGCGTGCGCTCGGTGCTCGTGCCGGGCAGCCTGTTCGAGGAGATGGGCTTCCATTACATCGGCCCCATTGACGGGCACAACATCGGCCTCCTTGAGGAGGTGCTGTCGCGGGCGCGCGATATGACGGGCCCGGTACTCATCCACATCCACACGGTCAAGGGCAAAGGGTACCTGCCCGCCGAGCAGGCGCCGGAAAAATTCCACGGCGTCGGCTGTTTCGATGCACAGACGGGCAAGCCTGTCAAGAAGGCGGCCTGTGCGCCGTCGTATACCGCTGTTTTCAGCCAGGCGCTCATCGAGCTCGCGAAGAAGGACCCGGACATTCTAGCCATCACGGCGGCCATGCCGTCGGGCACGGGGCTCAAGGCCTTCGGCAAGGCATATCCGAACCGCTTCTTCGATGTCGGCATCGCCGAGGAACACGCTATGACGCTCGCGGCCGGCATGGCTGCGGCGGGCATGCATCCCGTCATCGCGCTCTATTCGACGTTTGCGCAGCGTGCCTACGACCAGATGATCCATGACGTCTGCCTGCAGAACCTGCCCGTGACGATCTGCCTGGACCGCGCAGGGCTCGTCGGCGAGGACGGCCCGACGCATCACGGCGTCTTCGACCTCTCGTACCTGCGGCAGATGCCGAACATGCACGTGCTCGTGCCGAAGGACGAGGAGGAGCTGCGCCACATGCTCGCGACGGCCATCGCCATCGACGGGCCCGCGGCCATCCGTTATCCGCGCGGGGCGGGCCGCGGCGTGACGCTCACGGACGATTTCAGGACGCTGCCGATCGGCAAGGCCGAAGTGCTGCACGAGGAGGGCGAAGTCGCCCTGCTCGCCGTCGGCACGATGGTCGAAAAGGCCGAGAAGGCTGCCGAGCTTCTCCACGAGCAGGGCATCGAGGCCGCCGTCGTCAACATGCGCTTCGTGAAGCCTCTCGATGAGGCGCTCATCCTGCGCTATGCGGCGGAGAAGAAGCTTCTGGTGACGCTTGAGGAGAATGCTCTCGCGGGCGGTTTCGGCGCATCCGTACTCGAATGTCTTGCGGATCACGGCGCCGCGGTGCCGGTGCTGCGCTTCGGCATCCCCGACCGCTTTGTCGAGCAGGGCACGCGCCAGGAGCTCCTTTCGCTCTGCGGCCTGCAGGCGGAGGCCATCGCTGCCGCCATCCTGCGGAAGCTCGGGCGGGAGCCTGCGCCTCAGCAGGATGCTGCGGGCGGGCAGATGGAACAGCCGGAGCAGTAAGAACAGGAAAATCAGGAAGAGAAGAATAGAAGGTTTTTTACGAATGGCAAAAGAACGATTGGATACCCTTTTGGTCGAGCGCGGCCTGGCCGGCAGCCGGGAACGGGCCAAGCGCATGATCATGGCCGGCGAGGTGCTCGTCGACGGACAGAAGGTCGACAAGGCCGGCACGACGGTGAAGCCCGAGGCCGAAATCCGTCTGCTCGGCCACGACATCCCCTATGTCAGCCGCGGCGGCCTCAAGCTCGAGAAGGCCATGCAGGAATTTGCGGTGACGCTTGCGGGCAAGGTGGCGGCCGATATCGGCGCTTCGACCGGCGGCTTCACGGACTGTATGCTCCAGAACGGTGTGCGCAAGGTCTTCGCGATTGACGTCGGCTACGGCCAGCTCGCCTGGAAGCTGCGCACGGACGACCGCGTCGTCAACATGGAGCGCACGAATATCCGTAATGTCACCTCTGAGATGCTCGGCGAGAAACTCGACTTCGCCTCGATCGACGTGGCCTTCATCTCGCTGACGAAGGTCTTGCCCGTCGCGAAGGAACTCCTGACGGACACAGGCGAGCTCGTCGCGCTCATCAAGCCGCAGTTTGAGGCGGGGCGCGAGAAGGTGGGCAAGAAGGGCGTCGTGCGCGACCCGGCCGTGCACGAGGAAGTCGTCGTGCGCGTGACGGATTTCGCGCGCTCGCTCGGCTTCTGTCCGCTGGCGCTCACGTACTCGCCCGTCAAGGGGCCGGAGGGCAATATCGAATACCTCATCCACCTCACGAGCGGGGCGGGCGAGGACACGGTATCCCCTGAGCGCATCCGCGAGGTGGTCGCCTCTGCCCACGCGGCCCTCGACAAGTAAGGAGGGAGTATTTGCATGCTGACGATAGCTGTATTCCCCAATGTCACGAAGAAGAATGCCGCCGATATCCTCTACCGGATCATCGCATTCTTCCGCGACAAGGATGTCCGGCTCATCATGCCGCTCGACGAATCGCGCTTCTTCGATATGGAGTCGTACGGCGTGCCGGATATCGAGAAGGTGCCGGCGGATCTTGCGCTCTGCCTCGGCGGCGACGGCACGCTGCTCGGCGTCTGCCACCGCTACGGCGATGCGGCCATCCCGCTCTGCGGCGTCAACATCGGCACGCTGGGCTTCATGGCCGACATCGAGCCCGATGAGCTCGAGACGAAGCTCCAGAAGATCCTCGACAAGGACTACCACATCGAGCACCGGCTGCTGCTCGCGGGCTTCGTGCATTCGTGCGGCAAGCGCCGCTTCATCGGCCATGCCATCAACGATGTCGTCGTGACGAAGGGCGGCGTCGCGCGCATGCTCCACCTGGGGCTCAGCATCAATTCGTCGCATCTCATCGACTACAAGGCCGACGGTCTCATCGTGTCGACGCCGACGGGCTCGACGGCGTATTCGCTGTCGGCGGGCGGGCCCATCATGAACCCGAATATCCGGGCGCTGCTCCTGACGCCGATCTGCGCGCACACCTTCAACATGCGCCCGCTGGCCATCCGGGAGGACGATGTCGTGCACATCCAGATTGCCGCGGTCCATCAGGACATCATCGTGACGCTCGACGGCCAGGAGAGTTACCGCCTTTTGCCCGGCGATGAGGTCACGGTGCAGAAATCCCAGGTACAGGCCAATATCGTCAAATTCGACGACAAGGATTACTATCAGATCCTGCGCACGAAACTGTGGCGAAATGACTGAGCATACAATACATACAACGCATACAACGAGAGATGAGAAGGGAAGAAAAAGAGAAAGGCTGATTCGATGAAAGAGAGACGCTTGGAACTGATACGTGAGATCATCCGCCACGAGATCATAGAGACGCAGGATGAGCTGGCTGCCGAGCTGCGCAAGAAACGCATCGCCGTCACGCAGGCCACGGTTTCGCGCGACATCAAGGAACTCATGCTCATCAAGGTGCCGACGGGCGACGGCCGCTACCGCTACGCGCTGCCGGCACAGGAGAATTACGCATTCACGAAGGAGCGCATGAAGCGCATCTTCAACGATACGATCATCGATTGCGACTACAGCGAGAACGTGCTGGTCGTCAAGACGCTGCCGGGCGGTGCGAACACCGTGGCTTCGGCGCTCGATTACTGCAAGTGGCCGGAGATCATCGGCACGGTCGCAGGCGACGACAGCATCCTCGTCGTCGTCAAGCCCAAGGAGACGGCGCCGGAGATCAAGAAACGCATCTTAGACCTCCTGGACCAGAACTGAGAGAAGGGATCCATTCAACATGCTGAAGACTTTGACGGTCTGGAATTTCGCGCTGCTCGAGCATGTGCAGGTGGAATTCGGGCCGGGACTCAATATCCTGACAGGTGAGACGGGTGCGGGCAAGTCCATCCTCATCGATTCGCTCGGTGCCGTGCTCGGCCACCGCGTCTCCGCCGACAACATCCGCTCGGGCTGCGAATGGCTGCGCGTGGAGGCCGTGTTCTTGCTTGACGAAGAATCGCTCGGGCTCCATGAATTTTTGACGCAGCAGGCCATCGACGATTCGGAGAACATGCTGATCGTCACGCGCCAGGTGACGCGGAATGGCCGCAGCACGGCGCTCGTCAACGGCTGCCACGTGACGCTTGCCACGCTCAAGCGCATCGGCAACTTCCTCGTCGACATCCACGGGCAGAACGAGAACCTGGCGCTCTTAAAGGAAGAAAGCCAGCTGCACCTGCTCGACACGTACGACCCGGATCTCTCCGAGGCCCTGGCTGCCTATGAATGCGCCTACCGGGCCTGGATGGAGCAGAAGAAATGTTACGAGGAGAAGCAGCAGGCCTCGCGCGAGTACGCGCAGCGCCTCGACATGCTGCACTGGCAGGATAAGGAGATCACGGACGCCGGCCTCAGGGAAGGTGAGGATGAGGAACTCGAGGCCGAGATCCGCAAGCTCTCGCATGCAGAAAAGATTGTCGGATTCGTCGAAGAGTCGTATAATCTTCTTGATGGCAGCGGAGGCGGCCTCAGCGTGCTCGCCGCGCTCTCGCAGGTCAGGAAGGACCTCGGCGACATGAGCCGTTTCGACCGGTCGCTGGCAAATGCCCAGAAGATTGTCGAGGAGGCGTTCGTCTCGCTGCAGGAAGCGGCCTACGAGCTGCGCGATTACGGCGAGAACATGGAGTTCCGCCCGGAAAGGCTCGACAAGCTCCAGCAGCGCATGGATCTCATCTACCGGCTCTGCAAGAAATACGGAGCGACGGTATCCGACGTGCTCGCGCATCAGCAGAAGGTCCAGCAGGAACTCCTGGAGATCGAGAATTACGATGACGATATCGCGGCGCTCGCGAAGAAGATTGCTGCGCTTGAAGCCGAGCTTTCGCGCAAAGCCAAGCGCCTGACGGAGCTGCGCGAGGCCGCGGCCAGGGATCTCTCTGCCGCCATCCACGCCCAGCTCCTCGAGCTCGGCATGCCGCAGGCGCGCTTCTACATCGCCGTCACGCCGGCCGGTCAGTACGGCCCGCACGGCAGCGATGAAGTCGCGATGTACTTCTCGGCCAATGCCGGCGAGCAGGAAAAGCCTCTGCAGAAGGTGGCGTCCGGCGGCGAGCTCTCGCGCATCGCGCTTGCCATCAAGACGGTGGCTTCGTCGCGCGACTCGTCGGTGCCGAGCATGGTCTTTGATGAGATCGATACGGGCATCGGCGGCCGCACGGCCCAGATGGTCGCGGAGCGCATCGCGCTCGTCGCACAGTACAAGCAGGTGCTATGCATCACGCATCTGCCGCAGATCGCCTGCATGGCCGACGAGCATCTCTACATCTCGAAGGGCATCGAGGACAATCACGCCGTCACGCAGGTGCGGCCGCTCTCCGAGCGTGAGCAGATCAGCGAGATCGCGCGCATGGCATCGGGCGCCGACATGACGACGGCATCCATCGACAACGCGCGCGAGATGGTCCTGCACGCCAAGCTCAAGAAGGAGAGCTTCCGCCAGCAGGCCTGACGCAAGAGCGGACTGTCATGAGAAAGACGAGGCGGGACGGCTTTGAGAGCCGGCCTGCCAGACCATACTGTAATGGATAATAAGGGGTACGAGGAGGTTTTTTCGATGTATGAGGATCTGATTGAAACGAAAATCGCAAGCGAGGATGTCTTTGACGGCGTGCTGCTGCACGTGAAAAAGGATACGGTCAAGCTGCCGAACGGCCGCACGGCGACGCGGGAGTGGATCAAGCATCCGGGAGCGTCCTCAGTTATCCCGGTATTCCCTGATGGCTCGATCATCCTCGTGCGCCAGTACCGTTACCCGATTGACCAGGTCACGCTCGAGGTGCCGGCCGGCAAGCTCGATTCGCCCGACGAGGACCCGCTCTTCTGTGCGGAGCGCGAGCTTTCGGAGGAGACGGGCTACAAGGCCGACAAGATTGAGAAGCTCACGACGATCGCGACGACGGTCGGGTTCTCGAATGAGCACATCCATCTCTACGTGGCCAAGGGTCTGACGCCGGGCAAGCAGCATACGGACGAGGACGAATTCATCAACGTCGTCAAAGTGCCGATGAAGGAAGCCCTCGAGATGGTCAGGGACGGCCGCATCATCGATGCAAAGAGCGTCGTCTCGATCCTGATGGTCAGCCAGCAGCAGAAGGCTTGAGGCCCTGGTCTGCCGGAACGATGCGTGAGATCGAACGATACAATAGAACGATAAAGGATATTGGGGGAATCTATGTTTAATCTGAATCTGCTGGATATCGTCGCAGGCATCCCGGGCCTCATCATTGCGATGGTCATCCATGAATACGCGCATGCGCGCACGGCCGACGCCCTCGGCGACCCGACGCCGCGCATGATGGGCCGTCTGACGCTCAATCCGGTCGCGCATATCGACCCCATCGGCCTCATCATGCTGTTCCTCGTGCGCTTCGGCTGGGCGAAGCCGGTCATCATCGACGCCCGCCACTTCAAGAATCCGCGCCGCGACGATATTCTCGTCTCGCTGGCCGGGCCCGCTGCAAACCTCGTGACGGCATTCCTGACGCTTGTCGTACTCCTCGCGTATCATCATGTCGCGGGGCGTCCGTCCGTCGGCATGTACCAGGTCCTGCAGCTCATCATCATCTACAACATCAACTTTGCAATCTTCAACCTGATTCCGCTGCCGCCGCTCGACGGCTCGCATGTGCTCGCCCAGCTGCTGCCGGGCAGGCTCGCGTATGAGTACGTGCGCCTGGAGCGCTACAGCTTCCTCATCCTCATCGTCCTCATCATGACGCCGGTCCTCAGCATGATCTTCATCCCGCTGCAGCGGTTCATCTGGTCGGCCTTCCTGTTCATTCTGACGCCGTTCCTTTGAGCAGGTGAAGCATGAAGGATTACACGATACACCTGCCGGTCTTTGACGGCCCGCTCGAACTCCTGCTGCATCTCATCGAGAAGAACAAGATCGATATCTACGATATCCCCATCGCGCTTCTGACGCGCGAGTATCTCGATTCGCTCGAGACGATGAAGCGCATGGACATGGAGGTGACGAGTGCCTTCCTCGTGATGGCGGCGACACTGCTCCAAATCAAGTCGCGCATGATGTTGCCGAAGCCCGTGCACGAAGAGACGGGCGAGGAGGAGGACCCGCGCCTCGAGCTCGTCGAGCGGCTGCTCGAGTACAAGAAGTTCAAGCGGGTCAGCGAGGTGCTCGGCGATATGGCCGTGGTGCAGGAACGCTTCGTGGGCAGGGCACCGCTGCCCTTGCCCGTGCACCGTCTGCCGCCCGAGCATCTGCCGCTTGAAGAGCTCGTCGCGGCGTTCCAATCGGTCCTCGCGGTCAAGGTGGAGCCGACGATCCCCGCGGTGCTCGTCGCACCCGAGACGTACAGTCTCGAGGAGAAGATGGGGACGCTCCTCACGCTGCTGGCCAAACGCCATGGAGCCGTGCGCTTTACCGAGGCGTTCCGGCCCGGCGCGCGCGGCGAGCTCATCGTGACGTTCCTGGCTCTCCTCGAGCTTATGAAGAAGGGACTCGTCACGGTGCGTCAGCCGCATCTCTTCGCCGATATGGAAATCGCCCTGCGGCAGGGCGCAGAACAGGCAGATGGCCGGAGTGACCGGCACCGCCGAGATGGCCAGGCCGGTCGGGACGGGCAGGCGGGGCAGGATGCGCAGAACAGAGAGGAGTTTTTGCATGGAACAACGTGATATGGGCGATGTCGGACTCCTCGAGGCCGTGCTGTTCGCGGCGGGGGACCCCCTTGACCGCGACGCGCTGGCGCATGTCATGGACTGCCCGGCCGATGCAATTGAGCCGCTTGTCGAGAAACTCCGGCAGGAGCTTTTGGCGCGCGGCAGCGGCCTTACCGTTCACCGCGTGGCCGGCGGTTATCAGCTCGTCACGCGGCAGGAGGCCTATCCCGTCGTCGAGCGCCTGAGCCAGGTGACGGAGCGGCGCCTGTCCGCGCCGACGCTTGAGACGCTATCAATCATCGCGTTCAAGCAGCCCATTACGAAGCCCGAGATCGAGAGGCTGCGCGGCGTGCGCATCGAGCGTGCGCTTGCAAAGCTTTTAGAGCTCGACCTCATCGAGGAGCGCGGTCGCAAGCAGGTCATCGGCCGGCCCATCCTCTACGGGACGACGGCTGCGTTTCTGCGCTGCTTCGGGCTCGAGTCGCTTTCGGACCTGCCGCAGCTGCCGACGACGGAGGATGCGGCCGAGAGCCTCGACGAGGAGCAGAAGGCAATCCTGCGTGAAAGCCTTGCAAGGCGGCAGCCGCAGGAAGCTCCCGCGGCGGGAGACGCCGGAGACACGGAAGCAGCCCCCACGGCAGAAGCTGTACCCAGAGAGGATGCGGAGCCCGGGGCAGCAGAGGCCAAAGACGACGCCGCTTCCAAGACGCAGGCGGAGCAACAGAAGGATTGACGGACAGCACGTGCCCTGGCGCCGTGCTGTTTTTTCGGAATAGATACGTATTGTAATTAGGAGGAAAAGAAATTGGTGGAATTATTAGCACCGGCCGGCAGCAAAGAGGCCCTGATCGCGGCCGTGGAGAACGGCGCCAACGCCGTCTATCTGGCCGGCAACGTCTTCGGCGCCCGCGCCTATGCGGCGAATTTTGACCGCGAGGGGCTGCGCGAGGCCATCCGCTTTGCGCATCTGCGCGATGTGGCCATCCATGTCACGGTCAACACGATTGTCGACGACGAGGAACTGCCGGAGCTGCGCGACTATCTGCGCTTCCTCTACGAGGCGGGCGCCGACGCCATCCTCGTGCAGGACCTCGGCGTCGCGAAGATTGCCCATGAGACGGTGCCGAATCTGCCTCTTCATGCGAGCACGCAGATGTCGGTGCACAGCCTCGAGGGCGTGCGCACGCTCAAGGAACTCGGTTTCTCGCGCGTCGTGCTGGCCCGCGAGCTTTCAATCAAGGACATCCGCTACATCTGCGCGCATGCCGGCGTGGAGATCGAGACGTTCATGCACGGCGCGCTCTGCGTCTGCTACTCGGGCCAGTGCCTCATGAGCAGTATGATCGGCGGGCGCAGCGGCAACCGCGGCCGCTGTGCGCAGCCCTGCCGCCTGCCGTATACGCTCGTGGACGAGAAAGGGGAGGATGTGCTCGGCGAAGAGGCCGGCAAATACCTGCTCTCGCCGCGCGATCTCAGCACGATCGACGTTATTCCCGAGCTCCTCGCTGCCGGCGTGAATTCCCTCAAGATCGAGGGCCGCATGAAGCGCCCCGAGTACGTCGCGACCGTCGTGCGCACGTACCGTGAGGCCATCGATTCATATTACAGCAGCAAGGGCTACGAGGTGACGGCAGAGGAGCGCGACGACCTCGCGCAGATCTTCAACCGCGATTTCACGACGGCGTATCTGCTCGGACGCCCGGGCAGGACGATGATGAGCGACCGCCGGCCCAACAACCGCGGCCTGCTCATCGGCCGCGTACTCGATTACGACTGGGACAAGCGGCTCGTCACCGTGAAGCTCAGCGGCAGGCTCGGCCTCGGCGACCAGGTGGATTTCTGGGTCAAGGTCGGCGGCCGCGTGACGGCGACGATCAAGGAGCTTTTGACGCCAGAAGGCAAGGCGCTTGCGCGCGGCGAAGCGGGCGATACCGTCGTCTTCGCGATTCCGTCGGCCGTGCGCCATCATGACCGCGTGTTCAAGGTCTACGATGCCGCGCTCATGGAGAAAGCCAAGCACAGCTTTGACACGGGAGCGCCCGTGCGCCGCATCCCTGTCGCCGTTACGGTGCATGCCGCCATCGGCGAGCCGCTCGTCATCACGCTGCGCGACGCGGACGGCGTGACGGGCACGGGCAAAACGGACTTCATCGGCGAAGCCGCGCGCAAGCGCCCGCTCTCGGAGGAAACCGTCCGCAAGCAGGCCGCGCGCCTCGGCACCTCGGTCTTTGCGATGAAGTCTCTTGACTGCGACATCGAGGGTGCGGTCATGGTGCCCGTCAGCGAGATCAACGAGGCACGCCGCCGCGCCGTCGAGGAGCTCGAGAACAAGCGCCTCGCCATCCATATGGAGAAGGCCCGTCAGGTGCCGGCGTGGCACATCGCGCCGGAGAAGCCGCGCGACGTGCTCAAAGAGAGTGCTTCGCTCATGGTCGCCTGCGATACGCTCGAGCAGGTCAAAGCGGCGCTCGCGGGCGGTGCTGACGGCATCCTGTTCGGCGGCGACTCGTACCGCCATCACGTCATCACGGCCGAAGAATACCAGGCGGCCTGGCAGCTTGCCAAAGATGCCGGCGCGCGCATCGACTTCAATATGCCGCGCATCGTGCGCGAGGCCCATCAGAAGGGCGTCGAGCGCCTCATGGCAGCCTGGCGGGAATTTGCGCCCGCGGCCATTCACGTCCATAACATCGGCACGCTCGGCCTCGTGCGCCGCCTGACGACACTGCCCATCCATGCCGATTACTCGCTGATCTCGTACAACCGCCAGACGCTGGCCTTCCTCAAAGAATACGGCGTGGCCGAGGCGACACTCTCGCCTGAGCTCAACCGCGGGCAGATCCTGGAGATTGCGAAGGACTCGCCGCTGCCGCTCACATGCATCGTGCACGGGCGCCTCGAGCTCATGATCTCGGAGTACTGCGTCATGGGCAGCTTCCTCGGCGGCATCGACAAGGGCCCGTGCAGCCAGCCCTGCACGAAGCGCCGCTTTGCGCTGCGCGACCGCAAGGACACGGATTTCCCGCTCGTGACCGACCAGTTCTGCCACATGCACGTGCTCAACAGCAAGGTGCTCTCGATGCTGCCGCATGCGATGAAATTCATCCCGGGCGGCGTGCGGACGCTCCGCATCGAGGCCAAAGCCCTGGCGCCGGACGAGATTCGCCGCCTCGTGGCAGCCTACCGCCGCGCCATGAACCTGCCATCTGAGCTCGACGAGGCACAGGAGGCATGGGTGCGCGAGCAGGAGGGCCCTGATATCACGCGCGGCCACTATTTCCGCGGCGTCCTTTAAGCATTCACGCCGTTTAGAACCGTCAAATGAGGTAAAGAACGAACAATGGAACAAGAAACCTATAAGATCATGGAATACAGCCGGGTGCGCGAGATGCTCGCCGCCTGCACGTCCTCGCTCATCGGCAGGGAACGCGCGCAGACGATGCTGCCGACCAGCGACTTTGACGAAGCCGTCGAATGGATGCAGGAGACGACGGAGGCCGTGACGGTCCTTGAGACGGCCGCGCCTCCGTTCGGCGGCATCTTCGATATCCGCCCCCTGCTCAAGAAGGTGAAGATGGGCGCCGTGCTCGACCTCGACGACATCGTGAGCATCATGAGCACGCTCTACGCGATGCGGAGTGTCAAGCGCTTCTTCCGCGACAGCGAGGTCGAGGCCCCGACGCTCAAGGAGTGGGCGCGGAGCATCGAGATCCTCGGCCAGCTCGAGCGGCTGCTCGAAAACACCGTCGACGAGCACGGCGCCATGCGCGAGGACGCGAGCGTCGAGCTTCGGCGCATCCGCCGCGAGCTCAAGAGCGCGCAGGGCAAGATCAAGGAGCGCATCGGCAGCATCCTGCACACGGCGGAATACCAGAAATTTTTCCAGGATGCCATCGTCACCGTGCGCGACGAGCGCTACGTCATCCCCGTCAAGCAGGAGTACCGCTCGCGCTTCCCGGGCATCGTGCACGACCAGTCTTCAACGGGCGCGACGCTCTTCATCGAGCCGATGGCCATCGTCGAACTCAACAACGACGTCAAGCAGCTGACGCTCGCCGAGCAGCAGGAAATCCAGCGCATCCTGCGCCATCTCTCGGCCGAGGTCAACAAGAACGGCGAGACGCTGGCGGAGAACTGCCGCATTTTAGGCGATATCGACTTCGCGTTCGCGAAGGCCCGTCTCGCGCAGCAGATGGACGCGCAGCGCCCGGAGCTCAACCGCGAGGGCCGCACGGACCTTCGGCAGGCACGCCATCCGTTCATCCCGAAGGAAAAGGTCGTGCCGATTGACCTGCGCATCGGCGAGGGCTACCGCATGCTCTTGATCACCGGCCCGAACACGGGCGGCAAGACCGTCAGCATGAAGACGTTCGGCCTTATGGTGCTCCTCGCGCAGTCGGGCTGCTACCTGCCGACGGCACCCGACCCCGTCATTTCCGTCTATCCGAATATCTACGCCGATATCGGCGACGAGCAGAGCATCGAGCAGAATCTCTCGACGTTCTCGGCGCACATGACGCATATCGTGCGCATCCTCGAGAAGGTCGAGTCCGACGACCTCGTGCTGCTCGATGAGCTCGGCGCCGGCACTGACCCCGAGGAGGGCGCGGCGCTCGCCATGGCCATCCTCGAGAAGCTGCTGCAGCTGCGTGCGACGACCGTCGCGACGACGCATTACTCCGAGCTCAAGACGTTTGCCTATTCGCGCGACGGCATCGAGAACGCCTGCGTGGAGTTCGACGTGAAGACGCTGCGCCCGACGTACCGGCTGCTCATCGGCATGCCCGGCGCGAGCAACGCCTTTGCCATCAGCCGCCGGCTCGGGCTCTCGGAGGCCCTCATCATAAGGGCCCAGCAGCTCGTCAAGGCCGACCACGCGCAGTTCGAGCACGTCATCAACGAACTCGAGAACGAGAAGATGATGTACGAGCAGCGCAACGCCGACATCCTCGAGCGCCAGCAGCGCGTGACGCAGCTCGAGCAGAAGGTCGCCGGCATGAAGGAGGAGCTCGCGAAGCGCAAGGGCGACATGATCCGCAAGGCCCGCGAGCAGAGCGCCGCCATGGTGCGCCGCACGCGCCGCGAGTCTGAGGCCATCATCAAGGAACTCAAGGAGCAGTTCGACGACCAGGGCATCAAGCGCCGCCAGCAGGCCATCCAGGACGCCCGCGCGAAGCTCAACGAGGCCTTCGAGAAGGCGCGCCCGGGCATCATGACGCAGAAGGGCGTCGGCGAGGCCGTGAATCTCAAGACCATCCGCCCGGGCGACAGCGTCTACGTCAAGAAGCTCGATCAGAAGGGGACGGTGCTCGCCGTCGACGGCAGGGAACTCCTCGTGCAGATCGGCAGCCTGCACACGAAGGTCAAGGCTTCGGCCTGCCGCTTCCTGAGCCGTGCGCCGGAAAACAGGCCTGCGGCCGCATCCTCCTCGAAGAACCGCCAGACGCGCTCCTTCATGCAGAAGGTGCAGGGCATCAGCCGCGAGATCGACATCCGCGGCCTCATGGTCGACGAGGCCGAGATGGTCGTCGGCAAATTCCTCGACGATGCCGAGATGGCCGGCCTCTCGCAGGTCCTCGTCATCCACGGCAAGGGAACGGGCGCGCTGCGCAAGGGCATCCATGCGTATCTCAGGCATCATCCGAGCGTCGTGAGTTTCCAGTTTGCCGATATCAATGAGGGCGGCACGGGCGCGACGGTCGTCAACCTCAAATGAGGCGCAGAAACAGGAAAACCATATGCTTTTCCGCGAATGTGTGGTAAAATGAAAGGCGTATATGTTTGAAGGAGGCGCCAAATGGAAACTCGAAACCCGAAAAACCATCACAGACGAGCCCCGAAGACTGGCGGCCGTTCGACCGCACATAAGACCCTCATGGGCATTGGCATCGTCCTGGTGGTCATGCTGATCGGTGTTGGCTGCGGCTTTTTGACCGCGAGCATGAATACCAAATCGGATCTGGCGGATGATATCCTGCCGCCGGCCTCGTCTCAGGTTTACGATATTGACGGCAATGAGATCGCGACGATCCACGCAGAGGAAGATCGCATGCCGGTCAAGCTCAGCCAGGTCCCGCAGAACCTGCAGGACGCATTCGTTGCCGTGGAGGATAACCGCTTCTACGACCACATCGGCGTGGACCCGCGCGGCATCGCGCGTGCCATCTGGGCGAATCTGCGCGGCCGCACGGTCTCAGAGGGCGGCTCGACTATCACGCAGCAGCTCGCCAAGAATGCGTATCTGACGCAGGATCGCACGCTCAAGCGCAAGATCCAGGAGCTCTTCCTGGCCCTGCGGCTCGAGCGCCAGTACACGAAGCAGGAGATCCTCGAGCTCTACCTGAACCAGATTTACTTCGGCCAGGGCGCCTACGGCGTGCAGGCCGCAGCGCGCACGTACTTCGGCAAGGACGTCGAGGACCTCACGCTCAACGAATGCGCGATGCTCGCCGGCATCCCGAAGAGCCCGAATTACTATTCGCCGCTCAACAACCTGCAGGCCGCTCAGGACCGCAAGGCGACGGTGCTTGACCAGATGGCCAAGTACGGCTACATCGACACGGCGACGGCGGAGAAGACGAAGAAAGAGAAGCTCGACCTCGTGCAGCCAAGCCAGAAGAAGGATGACCACGAGGCTTCGTACTTCATCGATTACGTGACGCAGAAGCTCATCGACAAGTACGGCGCGGACAAGGTCTACAAGGAAGGGCTCAAGGTCTACACGACCATCGACATGGACATGCAGCGTGTGGCCGAAAGCGCCATGAAGAAGCTGCCGAACGGCAAGAAGGACGGCAACGGCGTCCAGCAGCCGCAGGGCGCGCTCGTCGCGATCGACCCGCACACGGGCTACGTCAAGGCGATGGTCGGCGGCCGTGGCACGGATCAGTTCAACCGCGCCACGATGGCCGAGCGCCAGCCGGGTTCTTCGTTCAAGCCGTTCGTCTTTGCGGCGGCACTCGAGAACAAGTTCACGCCGTCAACGGTCATCAACGACAGCCCGATAAAGATCGGCGACTGGGAGCCTCAGAACTACGAGCGCACCTTCAGCGGCGCCGTGACGCTGCGCCAGGTCGCGACGCACTCGATGAACGTGCCGACGGTCAAGATTGCCCAGAAGCTCGGCATCGAGAAGGTCCTCTACTACGCGCAGGAGATGGGCATCACGACGCTCGTCACCGACGGCCCGCAGAACGACAAGAATCTCGCGGCTTCGCTCGGCGGTCTGACGAAGGGCGTGACGCCGCTGGAGCTCACGAGCGCCTACGGCACGTTTGCGAACAAGGGCGTTCACGTTGACCCCGTCGTCATCGTCCGGGTGCTCGACCGCAACGGCAAGGTTATCGATGAAGCGAACCCCGAGCAGCACAACGTCATCAGCGAGGACAGCGCCGCTGAGCTCACGAGCATGCTCGAAGACGTCATCAAGTCCGGCACGGGCCGCGGCGCAAACATCGGCCGTCCGGCCGCCGGCAAGACGGGCACGACGAGCGACTACCACGATGCGTGGTTCGTCGGCTACACGCCGGACCTCGTCACGGGTGTCTGGATCGGCAACGACGACAACACCTCGATGGGCACGATGACCGGCGGCATGCTGCCCGCCAGCATCTGGAAATCCTTCATGACGGATGCGCTCAAGGGCACGCCCGCGAAGGACTTCGACGGCTCCTCGTCGTCAAAGAGCGATTCCATCGGTTCGCTCGAGGATGACAAGAGCACGGCCGTGACGAAAAAGGAATCGTCCGCGGCGAAATCGGAGACCAAGGCACCGGAGAAGGGCAAGGATAACGGCAAGAAGCCGAATGACAATGCCCAGCAGCCGGCGGCTCCACCGGCGCAGGGCCCGGCATCAGGCGGCAATGCAGCCCCCGCGGCAGCGGCGCCGGAACCCGGCAGCAGCGTCTCAAAGGGCAAGAACTAAAACCATGAATTTCGGCAGCGGGCAGGCCGCCCGCTGCTTTGCATAAAGGAGAGAGATTGTTGGCAAATGTATTTGACACCCTGAAAGAAAGAGGCTTCATCGCTCAGTGCACGAATGAAGCGGAACTGCGCGAGCTTTTCGACAAGGAACGCGTGACGTTCTACATCGGCTTTGACCCGACGGCGGACAGCCTGCATGCAGGCCATTTCATCGCGCTGATGGCCATGGCGCACATGCAGCGCGCCGGTCACCGCCCGATCTGCCTCGTCGGCGGCGGCACGGGCACGGTCGGCGATCCCTCGGGCCGCACGGACATGCGCAAGATGCTGACGGACGAGGACATCGAGCACAACTGCGAATGCTTCAAGAAGCAGATCGCGCGCTTCATCGATTTTTCCGATGACAAGGCCATCATGGTCAACAACGGCGACTGGCTCAGAAAGCTCAACTACATCGACCTGCTGCGCGATGTCGGCGCCTGCTTCACGGTCAACCGCATGCTCGCGGCCGAATGCTACAAGCAGCGCTGGGAGAAGGGCCTGACCTTCCTCGAGTTCAACTACATGGTCATGCAGGCCTACGACTTCCTCGAGCTCAACCGCCGCTACGGCTGCAGGCTCGAGATGGGCGGCGACGACCAGTGGTCGAACATCATCGCCGGCGTCGAGCTCAACCGCCGCAAGAACAATGTGGCAGTCTACGGCCTGACGAACAAGCTTCTGACGAAGAGCGACGGCAAGAAGATGGGCAAGACGGCAGGCGGAGCGCTCTGGCTCGATGCTGAGAAGACTTCGCCGTACGAGTTCTACCAGTACTGGCGCAACGTCGACGACGCCGACGTCGAGAAATGCCTGTCTCTCCTGACGTTCCTGCCGATGGAGGAGGTACACCGCCTCAGCAGCCTCAAGGATGCGGCCATCAACGAGGCCAAGCGCGTGCTCGCCTATGAGGTCACGAAGATCGTCCACGGCGAGGAAGAGGCCGAGAAGGCGCAGAAGGCAGCCGAGGCCCTGTTCGGCGGTGCGGGCAACACGGACGACATGCCGAAAATCGCGGCTGAGGCCGGCAGGAAACTCCTCGACGTCCTCACGGCCGGCAAGGTCTTCGCCTCGAAGAGCGAGGGCCGCCGCCTGATCCAGCAGAACGGCCTCTCCCTCAACGACGAGAAGGTCAAGGACGTCGACTACGTCCTCCAGGACAGCGATTTTAAGGATGGTTCGGCCATCATCAAGAAGGGCAAGAAGAAGTACTTCAAGCTCGTGAAATAACAGACAGGAACAGCAAATCGCCCTCTGCCCGCCGTTTCATGTTGTGGGAAGCGGGGATTTGTGGTAAAATAAACAAGTTATCACAGGATAACGTGCAATTTTGATTGAAGGAGCGGTGTTCTTTTATGTCAGGACATTCTAAATGGGCAAATATCAAGCGCAAAAAAGGGGCAAACGACGCCATCCGCGGCAAGATCACGACGAAAATCGGCCGTGAGATCACGATTGCCGTCCGCATGGGCGGTGCTGACCCGACGGGCAACATGCGCCTGAAGCTGGCCCTTTCCAAAGCGAAATCCAACAACATCCCGAAGGACAACATCAAGCGTGCCATCGAGAAAGGCCTCGGCAACACCGAGAGCGGCAGCTACGAGGAGATCATGTACGAGGGCTACGGCCCGGGCGGCACGGCCGTCATGCTCGATATCCTCACGGATAACCGCAACCGCACGGCTGCCGATGTCCGCCACCTCTTCTCGAAGTTCGGCGGCAACCTCGGTCAGGATGGCTGCGTGGCCTGGATGTTCAAGAAGAAGGCCGTTTTCATCGTTGAGAAGGAAGCGTTTGACGACGAGGATGCCCTCATGGAGATCGTGCTCGATGCCGGTGCCGAGGACATGAAGTCGGAAGACGAGGTCTTCGAGATCACGGGTGAGCCGGATTCCTTCGACGCCATCGAGCAGGCGCTCGGCGAGAAGGGTATTGAGACGGCTTCGGCAGAAGTCACGATGGTACCGGATACGACGGTCCATCTGACCGGCAAGGACGCCGAGAAGATGCAGAACCTCATCGATGCACTCGAGGAGAACGACGACGTCCAGAACGTTTACAGCAATTACGAGTCCGACGACGAGGAGGAATAAGCCTCCCGGCCGGACGATGCGCAAGCCCCTACGATTCGACATTCGATTTGTAGGGGCTTGCTTTCATGAAAAGGAGACTACCCCTTATGCTAGCATTAGGCATTGACCCCGGCACGGCCATCTGCGGCTTCGGCTTTGTGGAATCGGTCGGCAGCCGCCTGATCCCGCGGGCCTACGGCTCGATTTTCACCTCGCCCGAGATGAAGATGGAGGACCGGCTCATGAAGATCTACGACGAGCTCGACGCGCTCATCAAGAAGTACAAGCCCGATGTCATGGGCGTCGAGAAGCTCTTCTTCAACCGCAACGTTACGACGGCTATTCCGGTCGGCCAGGCCAGGGGTATCGTGCTGCTGACGGCGGCCAAGAATGGCCTCCGGCTCGTCGAGCGCACGCCGATGCAGATCAAGCAGGATGTCACGGGCTACGGTAAGGCCGACAAGCAGCAGGTCATCTACATGGTCACGAAAATCCTGAACCTGCCGAAGCCACCGAAGCCAGATGATACGGCCGACGCTTTGGCCATCGCCATCTGCACGACACATTGCCTCAATAGCATGACCTGGAGGAATCAATTATGATCGGCTATCTGCGCGGAACCATCATCTATCTTTATACGGATTACTGCCTGCTCGATGTGCAGGGCGTGGGCTACCGCGTCTTCATCGCGAATTCGACGCGCCAGAAGCTGCGGCTGCACGAGGAGGCCCGGCTCTTCACGTACACGAGCGTGCGCGAGGATGCCATCGTGCTCTACGGCTTTGCGGCGCAGGAGGAGTACGATCTCTTTCTGCAGCTCATCGGCGTCTCGGGAATTGGCCCGAAAGTCGCGCTCGGCATCCTCTCGTCCATCACGGTCGAGGGGCTCTGCCGGGCCATCCAGAACAAGCAGACGAGCGTGCTGACGAAGCTGCCGGGCATCGGCAAGAAGTCGGCCGAGCGGCTGATCCTCGAGCTCAAGGACAAAGTGGCCTTCGCGGGCGGCGAGGAGGACGATCTGACGCTGACGACGGATGTCCCCGCGGGCGACGATGCCGTGGCCGAGGCGACGGAGGCACTCAAGGCTCTCGGCTACACGCAGGCGGAGCTTGCGCCCGTCATCCGCAAGACGGCGAAGTACAAGACGACCGAGGCCATCATCAAGGCCTCGCTCAAGGCATTGAGCCATATGTGATGCAATTTTGGGATTAACAGAAGGAGGTGCCGGCTTGGACGGTTTTGATTCCTATGACGATGAGGACCGCATCGTCGCGATGGATGAGCAGCGGGCGGACGACTGGCAGTACAGCCTGCGTCCGCGCAAGCTCATTGAATACATCGGTCAGGAGAAGGTCAAGGCCAATCTCTCGATTTTCATTCAGGCGGCCTTGTCGCGCGGCGAGGCGCTTGACCACGTGCTCCTGTACGGCCCGCCGGGGCTTGGCAAGACGACGCTCGCGGGCATTATCGCCAACGAGCTCGGCGTCAATTTCCGCCAGACCTCGGGCCCGGCGATTGAGCGCAGCGGCGATCTCGCGGCGCTGCTCACGAATCTACAGGAGCACGACGTGCTCTTTATCGACGAGATTCATCGCCTTTCGCACAGCGTCGAGGAAGTACTCTATTCGGCCATGGAGGATTTTGCGCTCGACATCATCATCGGCAAGGGACCGAGTGCGCGCTCGATACGGCTCGATATCGCGCCGTTCACGCTCATCGGCGCGACGACGAAGGCCGGTGCGCTCGCAGCGCCCCTGCGCGACCGCTTTGGCGTCATTTCGCGCCTCGAGTACTACACGCCGGAGTCTCTCGTGCACATCATCAAGCGCGCGGCCGAGATCCTCGAGATCCCGATTGAGGACGAGGGGGCGCTGGAGATCGCGCGCCGCAGCCGCGGTACGCCGCGCGTGGCCAACCGGCTTTTAAAACGCGTGCGCGATGTGGCCCAGATCGAGGGTGCGGGTGTCATCACGAATGAGATTGCCGACAAGGCGCTGCGCATGCTCGAGGTCGACAAGGCCGGCCTCGACCACACGGACCGCCGCATGCTCATGACGATGATCCAGAAGTTCGCGGGTGGCCCCGTTGGCCTCGATACGCTCGCGGCGGCCATCAGCGAGGCGCGGGATACGATTGAGGACGTCTATGAGCCCTATCTCATCCAGCTCGGCTTCCTCAACCGCACGCCGCGCGGCCGCGTCGTGACGAGAGCCGGCTATGAGCATCTCGGCATCCCGTATCCCGAGAAGTAAGCAAACAAGCCACGAAAGGCAAGCTCGTGCCTGCCGGTGCCAGGTCTTCGCGCGCATCTCAAAAGATGAGCAACCGATTCGTGAATGACAAAGCGCATGGCCTGTCCGCAGCGGGTCTACGAGTTTTCCATGAAATAAGCAAGCAACTAGAAAGAGGTGAGCCACTTGCGTTTGTTACTCCATATGTGTTGCGGCCCGTGCTCCTGCTATCCCGTCAAGACCTTGCGGGAAGAGGGCATTGAGCCCGTCGGCTATTTCTTCAATCCGAACATCCATCCCTACAAAGAGTGGGACATGCGTCTAAAGATGGCTAAAGAATTTGCCGAGAAGGTCGGGATGGAATTTCATGCCGACGAGCATTACCGGCTGCGTGATTTTCTCAAGAAGGCGCTGCCGGCCGAGGCTCTGCCGAACGGCCGCTGCACGATGTGCTATACCTGGCGGCTCGAGGAGACGGCCCGCTATGCGGCCGAGCACGGTTTTGACGCCTTTACGTCGACGCTCTTCTACAGCATCTACCAGCAGCATGATCTCATGCGCCGCACGGCCGAGCGTTTCGCAGCGCAATACGGCGTGACCTTTTATTATGAAGATTTCCGTCCGGGCTGGCAGGAAGGCATCGACATCAGCCACGAGCTTGAGCTCTACCGCCAGCCGTACTGCGGCTGCATTTTCAGCGAGGAGGAGCGTTATTCGCGCGAGATCCGCAAGCAGCGCAAGAAGGAGAACAAGGCCAAGAAGCGCGCCCGCCTCGAGCGCGAGGCACGTGAGGCAAAAGAGGCACAAGAGGCCGCTGCGGGATGCATTCCGGCTTCAGCACGCGGCTGAATGTGAAAGACGGAGATGAGGGCGCAATGCTGCGCGAAGTCGGTCGGCTGATGGAGGAGGTCGGCGTCCCCTTTGGGGAAGCTGTCGCCGCAGGCGACTGAAGGGGTGATTACGAGCAGTGACGCATAGGCTCAATGTAAATGAGCATAGAGAGCATGCACGTGTAAAAGGCGCTGCGGAATGTATTCCGGCTTCAGCACGTGGCTGAATGTGAAAGACGGGGACGAGGGAGCAACGCTCCGCTTATGCACCCTCGTCCCCTACGTGTATTGCTACGAGCAATCGCTGCGCGCCTCCAGGCGGAATACATCCCTCCGCTCAGGCCCATTTCCCTCGGCAGAACACGAACGCAGCAAGTCGCGCAGCCTTCCCCGCGCACGGGGAAGGTGCCCCGAAGGGGCGGAAGAGGTCCATGAGCGGACGGGCATCAACATGACTCGACTGCGAATATTTACAAGCGTCATAGCCCGCGCACGGGGAAGGTGCCGAGCTTGCGAGGCGGAAGAGGTCCATGGGCGGATGGCATGCGAAGGAAACCAGTTCGCAGAAAGTATCAAGCATCGTACCCCGCGCACGGGTGCGAAGCAAAGCTTCCCCCTTCGGGGGAAGTGGCCCGCAGGGTCGATAGGGGAACTGCTGGCAGTTGCATTTCTGCTTGATGAAAGGAGGAATGCAAGGGCGCTGCGAGATGCATTCCGGCTTCAGCGCACAGCTAAATGTGACCCAATCTGCTGCGTGCAGCAAAGAGGTTTCGCCGCCTGCCGCGGCGTTCTGACATCCGGAGTGAAGCGCCTTTGGTGTGGGGCCCCATCCCTGCGGGCAATCGCTGCGCGCCTCCAGGCGGAATACATCCCTCCGCTCGGGCTCTTGTCCTTCGGCAGAACAACCAGCGCAGCAATTCGCGCAGCCTTCCCCGCGCACGGGGAAGGTGCCCCGAAGGGGCGGAAGAGGTCCATGAGCGGACGGGCATCAACATGACTCGACTGCGAATATTTACAAGCGTCATAGCCCGCGCACGGGGAAGGTGCCGAGCTTGCGAGGCGGAAGAGGTCCATGGGCGGATGGCATGCGAAGGAAACCAGTTCGCAGAAAGTATCAAGCATCGTACCCCGCGCACGGGTGCGAAGCAAAGCTTCCCCCTTCGGGGGAAGTGGCCCGCAGGGTCGATAGGGGAACTGCTGGCAGTTGCATTTCTGCTTGATGAAAGGAGGAATGCAAGGGCGCTGCGAGATGCATTCCGGCTTCAGCGCACAGCTAAATGTGACCCAATCTGCTGCGTGCAGCAAAGAGGTTTCGCCGCCTGCCGCGGCGTTCTGACATCCGGAGTGAAGCGCCTTTGGTGTGGGGCCCCATCCCTGCGGGCAATCGCTGCGCGCCTCCAGGCGGAATACATCCCTCCGCTCGGGCTCTTGTCCTTCGGCAGAACAACCAGCGCAGCAATTCGCGCAGCCTTCCCCGCGCACGGGGAAGGTGCCGAGCTTGCGAGGCGGAAGAGGTCCATGGGCGGGCGGGCAAGAACAATACTCGACTGCAAGTTCTTGCAAACGTCGTAGCCCCGCGCACGGGCGCGAAGCGCGGGATGCCGGGGGCATCCCCGGAGAAGGTGGCCCGCAGGGCCGGAAGAGGTCCCTGGACTCATCAGGGGATTTGGTTCAATTAAAATGCGGCCAGGAATCTTCTTACTTCAGTCAGGAGAGGAGTGGCCGCAACGGTAGTCACTTGGAATACTGATTCTGGATGTATTTTGCGACTACTTCCTTGCTCATGTTGCCAAGTGTGCTCATATAGTAGTTGCGTGACCAGATATGACCGTCCCAGAATTTATCATGTTTAATCTCGGGATGTTTTTTGAGGAACAGTCTGGCACTGCCGCCTTTGAGTGCCTT
>NZ_QRVW01000027.1:425-36476 GCF_003458855.1 Mitsuokella sp. AF21-1AC | reverse complement strand
AACTGGGGGTTTTGTCATGCCTAATCGGCGCACAAGAAAAACGGGACGGCCTGCGCCGTCCCGCCAGGGGGAAGAAGATACGGATCAATATTTGTGGAACATCGACTGAATCTCGCCGAGATCATGCGTCTTGGTCAGAGCCAGCTGCAGGAGGATGCGTGCCTTCTGCGGGTTCAGCGAATCGCCGTCCAGGAAGCCTTCCTTGGCATACTCCGGCTCCGGCACGACCATGCCGCTGCCGGTACGCGAGCTGCGCACGACGACAACACCGGCCTTGGCTGCCCGGATGAGCGCCTCTTTATCCTGCTGATGGATGCTGCCATTGCCCGTGCCGGCATAGACGATGCCCTTTGCACCGGCCTTGACGGCAGCGTCAACGAGGCTGCCGTCCGCACCGGCCGTACCGTAAATGACATAGACCTTCGGCAGAGACGTCAGGTTGCGCACGTCAAACGGGGTCTTTGTCGTATGGAGACGCAGCGGCTTGTTGTAGAAATCCGGCACACCGTCGTTCATGAAGCCCAGCGGGCCGTTGTGCGATTTGAAGGTATCGACCGAGGTCGTGTTCGACTTCGTGACATCGCGCGCATTGTCAATCTCATCGTTCAGGAGCACCATGACGCCGTTGCCCCCAGCCTTCTTGTCCGCAGCGAGGCGCACGGAATTCAGGAGATTCATCGGGCCGTCAGCACTGATGGCCGTTGCCGGACGCATGGCACCCGTGAGGATGACTGGCTTGTCGCTCTTGACCGTGAGGTCGAGGAAATACGCCGTTTCCTCCAGCGTATCCGTGCCGTGCGTCACGACGATGCCGTTGACATCTTTCTGCGCCGCCAGCTCATTGACGCGCTTGGAAAGCTTGAGCCACAGCTCATCCGTCATATTATTGCTCGAAATATTGCAGACCTGCTCACCGGATACCTTGGCATAATCCTGGATTTCCGGCACAGCCTCCATCAGTACGTCAATGCCGAGCGAACCGGCCTTGTATCCGGAGGTCGCCGTCTTGGAAGCTGCGCTGCCGGCAATCGTGCCGCCCGTGGCCAGAATCTTCACGCCGGGCTTCTGGTCGGCCGGAGCCGCAAAGCCGCATTGCGTTCCCAGGATCATCGCCGAAAGCATAACTGCTGCAATAGAAAGTTTCGATTTCAAATAAATCCTCTCCTTTACCAGTGCTTCATTTTGTCTCCCATCGATGGATAAAACATGTCTATGTTCACATCATGCAATATATCCTATGCAATCCGACAAAATCCGACATTTCTGTAGTTGCTATTTTCAAAATTTTCTGTTACACATTGACAAAATAAAAATATGCCAGCCCCAAAAAATGAAGACTCCGTGGACATCTGTCCGAATCTTCGGGGCTGGCGTAAAAAATCCCGTTTTTTATGGCTGGCTCATCGCCGCCGACTGGCGCAGTCCGTCGACGATCTCGCCGACGAGCACAGAGCGCGACAAGCCGCGCTGAACAGCGGCCAAATCATGCGATTCGTAGATTTCCGCCATGCGCTGGAATTCGTGGACCATGCGGTGCGCATAGCGGTTCTTCTGTACCTGCCAGGTCCTGCCGCCATACGAAAGCGTCACAGCCGGCATCTCATTGGGCGCGCCGTCCACGCGCAGCCAGCCCGTTTCCCCCTGTACGAGGAAGAAGCCGGGGCTCGCGCTGTCCTTCGCACCGACAGCCGTGGCAAAGAAATCCTCGTAGCGCAGCACGGCCACGCCCGATGTATCGATGCCGTTATAGCCCGTATTCGCCATGTAATGCATGGCCTGCGGCCGCCCGAACAAGCCGGCGAGCAGATTGATGTTGTAGATATTGATATCGTACAGAGCACCGCCACACATCCCGGGATCAAAGACCGGCAGGACCTCGCCCGCCAGGTAGCGGTCGTAGCGGCTCGAATACTGCGAATAATTTGCCTGTACGGCACGGATGCGGCCGAGATGCGGCAAAGCTTCCCGCACGACCTCATAATTTGGCAGGAAAAACGGCGTCACGGCCTCGATGAGATAGAGGCCCTTCTCCCTTGCCAGATCCGCTAGTTCCCGAATCTCGGCCGCCGTCGGCGCAAACGGCTTTTCCATGATGACGTGACGGCCGTGCTGCAGCGCCCGCCTGGCATAGGCATAGTGGACATGATTCGCGAGCCCGACATAAAAGAAATCGGCATCCTCCGCCGTGAGCATCGCTTCATAGTCCGTATAGATCCTGGGGATATGCCATTTCGCGGCCAGCTTCTCCGCCTTCGCCCTGCTCTGAGGCCGCGTAAAGATGGCCACAGCCTCCATCTGCGGCACCTCCCGCAAGGCCGTCAATACCTCCTGCACGATTTTTCCAGCACCAAGCAACGCAATTTTCACCATAGTCTGCACCTCCGTTTTCTTTATTTTACACCTGCTCTGGCAGCGGGACAATTTCCATTTCGTTACGGACGTCCCCGCCCCTGGCAACGTCACGTGCGCAGGCAGCCAGCTCACGGCCAAAGGCCTGGTACTGCTCCGTGTAGATGCTGCCCTTTTCCCAGATGAAATCGAAATCGTGCTGCATCGAGAAATCGATTAGCTGAATTTCACGCAGCATATGATTGGCCAGCTCATGCTCCACAGCCGTCTTGTAGAGGAACGAGATGCCGCAGTCCCGGCACAGGAGCCCAATGATCGTGTGCATGTTGCCAACTTCCGTGAAGTGGATGAAATGCTCGATCTTCATGCCGCGCAGGGCGAGATTGCGTTCGAGGATATTGCGCGTCCCGGATCCCTCCTCGCGCACGAGCAGCCGCTCCCCGAGGAGATCGCTGAAGGTGCGCGGCTCGCCATGGGCAAAGACATGCGAAGCCGCACAGACACCGATGTAATCCTCGGTACTGTAACGATAGTGCGCATACTGATCCTTCGGATAATAGCCTTCGACCAGGGCCATCTGGATGCTGCCCTCCGCCAGCATCTGCAGGAGCTGCGTCGTATTGCCGAAGCGCAGCTTGACATTGCGCTCGGGATGGCGGCGCAGCATGGCGGCGAGCGGCCCGATGATCGCGTATTCGCCCACGGTCATCGTCACGCCCAGTGCAATCTCCTCGATTTCCGTCACGCGGCTGTGCAGCTCGGCCCGCAGTGCCTGCTCATCGTTCTTGAGCGCCGTCAGCCGCTTGTAGAGGATGCAGCCGGCCGGCGTCAGCGATAGTTTCTTGTTCTCATAATGGAAGAGCCGCACCTTATAGGCTTCTTCGAGGAAACGGATGTGCTGCGACACGGCTGGCTGCGTGATATTCAACGCCTTGGCTGCCTGTGTGAAGTTCATGGTCTGGCAGACGCAGAGAAATGTCGCCACACGGAAATCCAACATACAAAAACCTCCAAACGATAAATACTGTTTCCTTTAGCATTATAACAGAAATATCAATAAGTTTTTATAATCGATATATTATAATACATAATTTTACATACTGGCTAATCCCGTCTATAATCGGGACGTCAGCTGATTCCTTTCGTATTTTTTCTCGACATAGGAGTTTTTACATGAATATCCGCAATTATGATCTCTACTGGCGGCGCGCGAGCATCGGTTTCCTCGTCACGCTGGCCTGCTCATTCGCCGGTCAGGCCCTCGCGAAGCTGCCGGGCCTCTCGCTCATCGGCCATCTCGTGCTGGCCCTAATCCTCGGCATGTGCCTGCAGCTCCTGCGCCCCGTGGCGCTTTCCGCTCAGCAGAGCACCCCGTTCATCGCCAACAAATTCCTGCGCGCCGGCATCATCCTGCTGGGCTTCAAGCTCAACCTCGTCATTCTCATGAGTGCCGGCCTCAAGAGCCTCGAAGCCGCCATTTTCATCGTCGCCGTCATGATCCCGCTCAACTATTTTGTCGCCCGTTTCTTCAAGGTCGAGCACACGCTCGCCCTGCTCACGGCCTGCGGCTGCAGCATCTGCGGCGCCGCGGCCGTCATGGGCATCTCGGGCGCCGTCAAGGCCAAGACCGACCAGTCCGTACTGGCCGTGGCTATCGTCGCCATTCTCGGCACCGTCTTCACGCTCATCGAAGTCACGCTGCAGCCCTTTCTCGGCTTCAGCGACACCCAGTTCGGCGTCATGGCCGGCCTGAGCCTCCACGAGATTGCGCATGCCGTAGCTGCCGGCGGCGCCGCAGGACCGGCCGGTACCGACAGCGCCATCATTGCCAAGCTTTCCCGCGTCCTGCTGCTCGCCCCGGTCGCCATCATCGTCGGCATCCTCGAAGCGCGCCGTACCCGCAAGCAAAGTGCAGACAATGACAGCAAAATGTCCGTGCCGGTTCCCTGGTTCATGGGCGGCTTCATCCTTGCCAGCGCCGTTGGTTCTTATGTGCCGGCCGTCGATACCTTTGTTCCTTCCTTCGTGCAGCTCGCCTATCTGCTGCTCGGCATGGCCATGGCTGCTCTTGGGCTCAACGTCAATTTCAGCGTCATCTTGCAGAAGGGTTTCCGCCCGATGATTGGCGCCTTCCTCTGCTCCATCGTCATCATGAGCCTCGCCATTGCCATCGTGCATACCTGGTTCTGATTTTCATTTCTGCCCCTCCCTCTCCTGCCTTCTTTCTGGTATAATAAGGGCAGGAGTACACATCGCTCTATCACTTCGAGCCAAGGAGGGATTTGTCGTGAAAAAAATCAGTATCGCTTTCATCGCCGGCCTGCTGCTGGCAATCGCCGTGCCGGTATTCGCGGCCTCCAATGAGAGCGCGAATACATGCCCCGTTGAAGCCTGCTGGTCTAACAACGCCGCCTGCAACAACGGCGCATACTGCCAGGGCGACCGCTCGGCCTGCTACGACAGACAGGCTTACTGCGGCGGGAACAGCCAGCGCGGCCAGTACCGCGGCGGCTGTGGCTACAATGGCGGCGGCTGCTGGTAACAGACTCCCGCCCAACTGAAAACAGCGTAAGAAAAATGGAGATGTCCGCAGAGAGCCTCGTGGCTTTCTGCGGACATCTCCATTTTCTTTTGTTTCAACGCTTCACTTTTTTGCTTTTCTGGCCTTATCTCTGGCCTCGGCCTTCTTCTTGTCCTGCTCGGCCTTTTCCTTCTGCCAGGTCTTGTAATCCTTGGCCGAGATCTTCTGCAGGTATTCCGGCGGGATTCGGCGGAAGGCCGCCGGGCGCAGCTTGTAGAATGCCTGGTATTCCTTGAGTGCCGCATCCTTATTGCCCTGTTCATCCTCAATCTCTGCGCTGATCAGATAACTGAACGGATTCTCCGCGTCGACTTTCTTGGCACTGGCGCAGTCAGAAAGCGCGGCCTCGCGATTGCCCGCCATGCGGTAAATATCGGCACGGTTGAGGAAGTTGTACGCATTCTTGCCGTCAAGGGCCACGCCCCTGTTGGCATCGGCCAGCGCGCCCGCATAGTCGCCTTCAACGGCCTTGGCACGGCCGCGCATGACATAGCTTTCCGCTTCATCATCCATATTCTTTGACGCAAAGACGCGCGAAAACTCCCAGAGTGCCTGCCTGCCCATGCCATAGTCGCTGTAGGCATCGCCGTTTTCCCTCATCTTCTTGACGGCCTTGGCATCCGCCGCCTGCACGTCCTGCTGCACGGCCGCGAAGGATGCCTCCCGCTGCGCCTCTTCCTGCTTCATGGCCGCACGGGCGCCGGACTGCGCTTCGCCCGCATAGGCCGCGCGGACCATCTGCTCGAGCTTTGAGCCGAGACCGCGGCTCCTGACCGCATCGCGCAGGACCGCATAGACGCGGCTGTCATCGAGGAAATCCACGCCGCCCTCGCCGTCAGGACGGAAATTCCACGCGTCCGGAGAATCGTAATCGTGGAAGGCCTTGGCAAGACCACCAGCCGTATAATAAGCATTCTCGACGGTATTGTCATAATCATCGCGGGTCCAGTCGGCGGTTAACAGTTCCTGCCCGTCGATGAGCACGGTTTTCCTGTCCTTTACTGTCACGTGGCCGCAGCCGTAATCCGACATCATCTTTGCGAGCCGCTGCTCGCGCAGTTCCGTCTCCGGATGGTCAGAAAAGTTCTCCTGATTCTTGTTCTTTTCATCGAGGTCCTGGTACTCAAGGACATTCTTCGTCTCATACGTCAGATAGTACGCCATGCGGTACATGGCCGCAGCCGGCCCGCCGGGATTGAAGCCGGCACTCGTCATGATGTAAAAGCCGCCTTCGTCGGCCTCGTACTCCGTGGGCAGCGTCACATTCTTCGCAATGGAATAACTGGCCAGCGCGTTGAGCTTGTTCCAGTCCATGAGCCCCGCGTCCATGTTGAGGAAGCTCATGCCGTAATACTGCGCAACGGCCTTCGCGTAATTCCGCGCGCTGTGCTGCTCGATGCCATGCGTCATCTCATGGCCGAGCACGGCCGCGAGCTCATCTTCATCGCACTCGAGCCCGCGCACGAGCGCCCGGTTGATGCTGATGTAATCCGTGGGGAAACACGAGGCATTGAACTCATTGCTGTTGTTGACGCCCCAGATAAACGGCAGGGAATTCGCCTTGAGCACATAACGCCCCTGCGTGACGAGCTGCTGCATGACCTTGTTGACGATCCTGACATCGTGCTCGTTATCGTCCAGCCCGTTTTCCTGCCGGTCCTGACGGGCACTGGCGACCTGCGCATTGACATCATTGCCCATCGCGAGGATGCTCGCAAGGCTCGACTTGTACGCGGCCAGCACGCCGAGGGACTGTGCCGCCACCGCCCAGGCGTCGACGGCCTCCGCCCGCCCCGCCGGCAATACGAGCAGACTCGTACCCAGAAGAGCACTGCCCAGAAGCATGCCAGCCTGCTTTTTCCAGCGTTTCATCATCATCGCATCCCCCCTTATAGTCGACCTCATCATACCATGCGCCTCTGAAAATCCGGCGAGAACGCATGGAAAAATCAATCTCTTAAAATCAACGCCTCTATTATAGCAGATACCGCAAGCTATGGCATCCATCTTTGCCGTCAACTCCCCGTGACGAAAGTCGCGAGCTTGAAAGCATCATGCCTTCAAGTTATAATGGAGAAAACGAGCGATAGCGACATATTCCTGCCTATCCGGAAAGAAGTGTGATCGATGAAACACGATAAACCATTACAGGAACAACAAACAGCCGCCCCCGACCAGACCGTGCTGACCAGGCCCTATGCCGAGATCAGCGCCAAGCTGCACCTGCTGCTGCACACGGGCCAGCTGCTCATGGAAAGCGGTGCGGACAGTGACCGCACCGTTCGCGACATGATGCGCGTGGCTGCCTACATGGGCATCCCCGAAGACCGCGTCCACCAGCACATCATGTACACGACCCTGATGCTCAACATCAATGATGAAACGCACTCCTACACGGAATTCCGCAAGTGCAAGAAACACGGCATCAACATGACGGCCCTTTCCGCCGTCAGCAAGCTGACCTGGCGGGCCCTGGCCAAGAACTACACGCTTGAGGAATTCGAGCAGCAGCTCATGGCCATCAAGAACCGTCCGCGCAACTATCCCTTCTGGCTCACGGCACTCGGCGCCGGTGCTGCCTGCGGCGGCTTCTGCAAGCTCTTCGGCGGCAGCTGGCTGGACTTTTTCCTGACCGCCCTCTGCGCCTTCCTCGGCTTCTACGTCAAGCGCCTTTGCACGAGCTACGGTTTCAACATCTACGCGGTCATCGCGATCACCTCCTTCGCCACGACCATGCTGGCCTGGAGCACGCAGTTTCTCACGGGAACCATGAACTGGTATCCGCTGATTGCCTGTACGCTATTTCTCGTCCCCGGCATCCCGCTCATCAATGCCGTCGACGACCTCCTGAACAACTTCATCGTCTCCGGCATGACGCGTGCCATGAACACCCTGCTCGTCGTCGGCAGCATGACCTTCGGCATCGTCATTGCCATCCGTCTCGGCAATGTGGCCGATTTCACGAGCGTCAGCCTGCAGCCCGATACCATCTACTTCTCGCAGGCCATCGCTGCGGCCATTTCCTCGATGGGTTTCTCCATCATCTTCAACATCCCGCGCCGGCTGCTGCCCGTCGTCGCCGTCGGCGGCATCATCACCGTGCTGCTGCGCAACATCTGCGTCATGCAGTTCGGGCTCTCCCAGGCTGCCGGCTCCTTCCTCGGCGCCGCGGTCGTCGGCCTCATCGCGCTCAAGGCCATCCACTGGTTCCACACGCCAAACATCATCCTGACCATCCCGTCGGCCATCCCGATGATCCCTGGCGTCCTGCTCTACCGGCTGCTCTTCGCCATCCTCAACATCCAGACCATCACGCCTTCGATGCTGCTCGACGGACTGCGCAGCGGCATCCTCGCCATCATCATCATCATCGGCATCGCCATCGGCGTGGCCATCCCGAATATCTTCATCCACCGCTACATCGAGCACAACAAGCAGCGTACGGTGGAAGACCTGCTGGCCAGACGCTACACCAGTGAATGACCCCAGGCCTCCTGAAAACACGGCCATCGCATCAGAAAAATTCAATGCTGTTTGAACGATTCGAAAAAAGAATCATTCAAATAGCATTTTTCTATTGATAAAGTTCTGATTTTTCATTATCATTAGACATAGGACCTGCGCAGTCTACTCATCCTCGCACCAGAAATCATAAAAAACAGGAGGTATTCTCTATGGACAAGATGAGTCAAGAAGCACTAGCCGTAAAACGAGCCGAACAAGCTTTTGACCGCAAGCGCCGCACGATTGGTCTCTTCGGCGCTCCCATCCTTGCTCTGCTCGTATTTTTTACCCCGATTGCCGGGCTGACGCTTGAAGCACACAAGCTGCTGGCCATCATGGTGCTCGTCGCCCTGTGGTGGATCACCGAGCCCGTGCCCATCCCCGTCACCTCCCTGATTGGTCCGACTCTGGCCGTCATCACGGGCGTCGTGCCTGCCGGCACAGCCTTCGCGGCCTTTGCCAACCCGATGATTTTCCTCTTCATGGGCGGCTTCATCCTCGCCAAAGCCATGATGACGCACGGCATCGACAAGCGCTTCGCCTACTGGCTGCTCTCGCGCTCCTGGGTCGGCTCGAATCCCCGCCGCATCTTCCTCGCCGTAGGACTCGCAGCAGCCCTGTGCTCCGGCTGGGTCAGCAATACGGCGACCGCCGCCATGATGTTCCCAATCTGCCTCGGTCTTTTGACCTCCATCAAGGAGATGTTCGCCGCCAACGGCCGGGAAATCGATCTGCACGAATACAAATACGCCACGGGACTCATGCTGATGACGGCTTACTCCTGCTCCATTGGCGGTGTCCTGACCCCAATCGGCACGCCTCCCAATCTCATCATGCTGGGCTTTCTCGACCAGATGTGCAACATCCATGTCTCCTTCTTCCAATGGATGACCTGGGGTCTCATCGCCATGGTCTTGTATTTCATCATTGCTTATATTGTGCTTAGTCGCATCTTCCCGGCTGATGTTGAGCGCATCGACGGTGCCGAAGAATTCGTCCGTAGCAAGATTGCTGAGCTCGGCGAGTGGACCCGCGCGCAGAAAAACACCGTCATCTGCTTCGGCGTCGCCGTCCTGCTCTGGGTTCTGCCGGGCTTCCTCTCCATCGCACTCGGCGGCACCTCGCCTGTCCTCAAGATGTACAACCGGCTCTTCCCTGAAGCCGTCGCCGCCATGGCCGGCGCTTTGCTGCTCTTTCTTCTGCCCATCAATTTCAAGCGCCGCCAGTTCACGCTGACCTGGAGCGAAGCCAAGGAAGGCATCGAATGGGGCACGCTGATTCTCTTCGGCGGCGGCCTCGCCATGGGCGGCATGATGTATAAGACCGGCCTCTCGCAATGGGTCGGCGATGCCATCATCAGCATGATGGGCGGCGAGCCCTCGGCCATCGCCATGGTCGCCATCTTCTCCGTCATGGCCCTGCTTCTCTCCGAGCTCACGAGCCATACGGCCGCCACGAACATGATCGGCCCTCTGGCCATTACGGCCGCCATGTCCGCCGGCATGGACCCGATTCCGGTGTCCGTCGCCATCGCCCTCTCCGCATCGCTCGGCTTCATGCTGCCGGTCTCCACGCCCCCGAATGCCATCGTCTACGCGTCCGGCTACATCCCCATCACCAAGATGATCCGCACGGGCGTCTACATCGACTTCATCGGCATCGCCTGCGTCACGATCCCGCTGGCCATCTACTTCGTCAGCTGGATTGTCCACTGATACAATGAGATAACACATATATAAGAAGGCAGTCCGCCGGCTCACAGGAGTCAGCGGACTGCCTTCTCATTTCTTAGGTATTTTCAATTGTTGATACGATAATCCTCAAACGACGTGATCATGCCCGAATCGAGGCCGAGGATCAGCTCATGGAACACTTCCGGCGAAGTGTAATCGAGCGGCAGAAAGCAGCGCGTCGCATCGTTGTAGAAGTTGCGGATCTGATTCTCCGTCGTGCGGATGTCGAGCTCCGTCTTCCGCTTGTGCGCCAGGTAGGCACGCCACGAGCGCTGATACCCGAGATACGAGATCAGCCCCCAGAGCACGAGGAACAGAACGATGACGCCTGCCGGGAAATGGATGCCGATGAGCAGGTACAGGAGCAGAGCCAAAAGACCGCCCCCGATGAGCCAGTGTGAGCGCGAGGGCTGGCGCCAGCGCGAGCTCATCATCCAAAGGTCTTCCAGCACGGCATACTTCTCATCCATATCGGAAAAATACTTCTGAAGCCGGCGGAGCTCCGCAATCGTTTCCTCTCTTGTCCCCGGCACCGGCGACAACTCCCGGAGCGCCACGAGTTCCGGCAGGCCGTTCGTTTCCGCTGCCTGACCAGCCTGTACATCCACGCGGCGGCCCGTTTCGTCAAACGTCACCGGCTCGCCGCAGAAGGGACAGATCCGCGTCCCCTTGTCCAGCATGCAGCCACATCTTCTGCAGATCATACAGATCCCTTCTTTCTTCGTAATGACGATACACGATCAAGGTGAATTACAGTTCATAGATAACATTTCGACGAAGAAAGAAAAAGTCCTTCTGCCATGACGCATTCACTTGTTTTTCCGCAGCAGCTGCGCCTTCGTGATGCCATGCTCGCCAAACCTGGCCTTGATGGCATCAATCGCCTCATAGAGCCGGTCCTTCTTCTGCGCCTGCTCGGCAAAAAGCGACAATTCCACATCATTATCAAAGCCGGAAACCGACACGCCGAGCAGCCGTATGCCCCGCTTCACACCAAGCGTGCGGAAAAGCTCCTGCACCACATGGTAGATTTCCTCGTCGTAGCATGTTGCCTCTGGCAGCGTCCGGCTCCTCGTATACGTCTTGAAATTCCCGAGCCGCAGCTTCAGCTGCACGGTCCTCCCCTTCACGCCCTCCCGGCGCAGGCGGTAGCCGACCTTTTCCGCAAGCTCCAGCAGCACCTGCTCCGCCTCCTCAGGCGACTGCAGGTCCACGGGAAACGTGACTTCCTTGCCGATTGACTTCGCCGGCTCCCGCGGCGCCACGGGCCGGTCATCCTGTCCGACGGCAAGTGTCAGGAGATGCGAAGCCATGTGCCCGCCAAGCGAGGCTGCGAGCTTCGCGTGAGGCGTGAGGCGCAGATCCCGGATGCAGCGGATGCCGAGCCCCTGCAGGGCCTGTTCCGTCTTCCGTCCCACGCCCCAGATGCGTCCGACGGGCAGCGGGTCGAGAATGGCCTGCCTGTTCTCCGGTGTCACGATGACGAGCCCGTCCGGCTTCCGGAGATCCGAAGCCAGTTTGGCGAGAAACTTGTTCGGCGCGATCCCGACCGAAGCCACGAGGCCCGTGCGCGCGCAGATCTCGGCTTTGAGCTTCTGCGCATAAGCAAGCGGCGTCCCCATGAGATGTTCCATGCCCGTCAGGTCAAGGAAGGCCTCATCGATAGAAAGCGGCTCCACGACCGGCGCATAGCGCGCAAAAATCGCAAAGATCTGCTGCGACACCGCACGGTAATGCGCATAACTGCCCGGAAGGAAAATCCCCTGCGGACAGAGCCTGCGCGCGCGCACCATCGGCATGGCCGAATGCACGCCGAAGCGCCGTGCCTCGTACGAGCAAGTCGATACGACGCCGCGTCCCGAAAGTCCCCCGACGATCACCGGCTGCCCGCGGTACTCCTCATGATCGCGCTGCTCGATGGACGCAAAGAACGCGTCCATATCCACATGCATGACAAGCCTGCCCATATTCACCCCTCCTCACCGGTTCGCTCCCATTCATTGTAGCGCAGGAATCCGGCTGACAGCAACAGGAATCTGCAACGCGCCCTGCAGGTCTGTCCCATATTTCTAATCAAGATGACGGCAAAAACCGCTATAATAATAGAAGAAATAATACATGCTTTGCGAGGAACTACATCTTATGGAAATCTGGAAACGCAATCTTTTCATCTGCTGCCTGGCCTCTTTCATCGTCTCGATCGGCATGAGCCAGATGGCTCCAATCCTGCCCATTTACATCGAAGAACTCGGCGTCACGGACCCGCGCGACGTCGCGCGCTGGGCGGGCATCGTCTTTGGCTGCAACTTCATCAGTCTGGCCATCTTCTCTCCCATCTGGGGCCGGCTCGCCGACCGCTACGGCCGCAAGCCCATGATCCTTCGTGCCTCCGGCTGGCTTGGACTCATCATGATCGGCATGTCCTTCGCGACGTCGGTCTGGCATCTTGTCGTCCTGCGCCTCATGCAGGGCTGCCTGTCAGGCTTCCAGGCAGCCGTCGTTCCGCTCATCGCCCAGGAAACGCCGAAGGATCACTCCGGCTGGGCCATGGGCATGTTCTTTACGGCTCAGGTCACAGGCGGTCTCCTGGGGCCGCTTTTTGGCGGCTTCTTATCGGAAATCATCGGCATCCGCCACACCTTCCTGCTCATCGGCTGCTGCTGTCTGCTCGGCTTTCTCGCGCTGACCCGCATCCATGAAACCATGCGCCCGGCAACTCAAAAAGCCGCGCTGGGACTGAAGGCCACCTTTGCTTCCCTGCCCCAGCGCAGCGCGATTCTCGGTCTTTTCCTGACCACGCTCATCATGCATTTTTCGCTGACCTGCATCCAGCCGATTCTCACCGTCTACGTGAAGGAACTCTCGCTCACCGACGACCACATCGCGCTGATCTCCGGCGTCATCTTCTCGAGCGCCGGCTTTGCCAGCATGCTCTTTGCCTCCCGCATCGGTCACCTGGCCGATACCATCGGCTCGCACAAGGTCCTCTTCGCTTCCCTGACGCTCGCCGGTTTCATCTCCCTGCCGCAGGGACTCGTCACGGCCCCCTGGCAGCTCGCCCTGCTGCGCTTCATCCACGGCATCGCCGTCGCCGGCCTCATGCCATCCATCAACAATCTCATCCGCCAGCTGACACCAGCAAACTGTCTCGGCCGCATCTACGGCTTCAACCAATCGTGCCAGTTCATCGGCATGTTCACCGGAGCCTTCCTCGGCGGCCATCTCGCGGCCTTCTTCGGCATCCGCCACATGTTCTTCATCGTCGCGTTCCTGCTGCTCTTTGACGCCCTCTGGTACCACAAAGCCAGTCAGGCATAAAAAGAGAGCTGCCCGTACAGGCAGCTCAGAAGGGGAATGACTGGGTTAATCCTTCACATTGCGGAAGGCCAGGGAGTACGCCAGGACCACGGCAAAGCAGAGGACCGGCAGATAGAAGGCCGAACGAATGGCCGTCTGCTCCGGGGTGAAGCCGCCGACCAGGAAGGCAAGCGTGCTGTTGTCAACGAGAGCACCCATGATCGGTGTAATGATGGCACCGCCGAGAATGGCCATGATGAGGCCCGCGGCGCCGAACTTGACCTCAGCACCGAGACCGCGCAGCGCGATGCCGTAAATCGTCGGGAACATCAGCGACATGCAGCCGGAAATGCCAATCAGGCAGTAAATCGAGACATCAATCGGCAGATAGATCGTGCCAAGGCAGCAGAGGATGCCGCCCAAGGCAAAGACAGCCATCATCTTCGCCGGCGTGATGTACTTCATGAGCCACGTGCATATCCAGCGGCAGCCGATGAAGAGGAAGATCGAATAGATGTAGAAGTTGGCGGCCTCTGCCTCAATGACGTGCAGGTTGGCCATCGCATACTTGATGGTCCAGGTCCAGACGGCAATCTGTACGCCGACGTAGAAGAACTGCGTCACGACACCGAACGTATAGCGCGGCAGATGGATGAGGCGCGAAAGTGCTTCCCTGACGGTGATTTCCTCGCCGGCATCCTTGTCGTTGAGCTTGCTGCGGAAGAACGCACACCAGATGATAAACGCGATGAGAATCAAACCGACATACGGCACGCACACCCAGAAGAGCTCGACATCGCGTACAGCCGTGAGCTGCTCCGGCGTCATGGCCAGGCGATCCTCGAGCGTGGCCGGATTCAGATGCGAGAGGATGACGTATTTGGCGAGGAACAGGCCAGCCATGGAGCCGAGCGGGTTGAACGCCTGCGCAAAATTCAGGCGGCGGACGCTCGTGGATTCATCGCCCAGGGACAATACAAAAGGATTACAGGTCGTCTCGAGGACCGACAGGCCGCCGGCCAGAACGAAAATCGAAACCAGGAACAGATTATAGCTTTGCAGGATGGCCGCCGGGATGTAGCCGAAGGCACCGATCATGTAGAAACCCAGGCCGACCAGGACGCCCACGCGGTAGGAATACCGCTTGATGATAAAGGCTGCCGGCAGGGCCAGCACGGCATAGGCACCGTAGAAGGCGACCTGTACCAGGGACGAATCGACCGCTTTTATCATGAATATTTTGGCAAATGACGGCACAAGATTATCCGTCATGTTGTTGAGCAGGCCCCAGAGTGCAAAGCACGTGACGAGCAATCCGAAATAGAACCGGTATTCCTTCGGCACGACAGGCGCAGAAGCCTCCTGTACCTCTGGCTGCACAGCAGCTGCAAACCCTTCTTCTTTCATACTAGCCCTCCTTCGGGAAACGGCCCGCCTGGACGTCAGGCGAGCGCTCTTTCCTGATTTTCTCTATCGTTATCTTCTCAAATCCTGTTCTCAATTCTCTGCATAATGACGGTAGCCGGGATGACGGCCCGTCACGCCGTAATAGCTGCGGAGTTTGATGAGCTTATCGATGTTCTCCTTCGAGATCTCCTTCGGCCCGCCGAGCTGATAGGCCACGAGGTTGATCTTCGCGAAAAGCTCGACCGTCTCCATCTTGTAATACGCGCCGATGAGATCAGCTCCCAGCGTCAGGGCACCGTGATTCTCGAGCAGGACAGCATCGTGGTCCTGGATGTACGGGGCGATGGCCTCCGGCACCTCATATGTGGATGGCGTGCCATACGGCGTGATGGGAATGGAGCCGAGCGATACGACCGTCTCAATCATATCGTAACGGTCCAGGGGAATATGGGCCACGGCAAAGCCCGTAGCCGTGGGCGGATGTGCGTGCAGCACGGCACCGACATCCTCGCGGTCCTTGTAGCAGCGCATGTGCATCTTGATCTCCGAGGACGGGCGATACCCTTCTTTGGCCTCGAGTACCTTGCCCTCCGCATCGATGCGCACGAGCTTTTCCGGCGTGATGAAACTCTTGCTGATGCCTGTCGGCGTAGCCAAGAACGTCCCGTCGTCGAGCTTGACGGTTACATTGCCGTCGTTGGCTGCCACCCAGCCCAGCTGCCACATCTTATGGCAAACATCGCAGATTTCTGCTTTAATTTCTTCGTAACTCACGTAATTTCCTCCTCAATCCTGCACGACGCCTTTTTGCAGCATAACATTCGCATAGACGGCACTCTCGCCCGTCGTCACGATGGCATACGCCGTACTGGCTTCTTTATAGAACGCGAAGCGTTCGATCGTGCCTACGGCCTCCTTGCCGCGTGCATCGTGGCGCGAAACAATCTCTTTGTACGTATCCCAGATCGGTGTCTTGACGGGATCGCCTTTCATGACTTCCATGAGACTGACCGGTTTCTCGACGTAGGCGTCGAGCGGCATGACCTGCAGGATGGCGTCCAGGAGTTCCGGCACGCCGTGCCCGTCGCAGCGCACGACCTTGCAGTTTTTGCCCACCGATTCGGCCGGGAAATTGCCGTCGCCGATGACGATGCGGTCGCTGTGTCCCATCTCGCAGAGCACCTTGAGTAATTCCGGCGATAAAATATGGGGAATGCCCTTCAGCATGATGTAATCTCCTCCCATCTGTGATATTCCTGCTGCCAGCGCTCCGCCTGCTGCGGCTCATACGTCCGGATGTCCTCCGAAGCCTTGATGATCTGCCGCGCTTCGCGCAGGCTGCCGATGGCGCCTGTCGAAAGCAGCTGCAGGGCGATGTTGCCGAGTACCGTGGCCTCGACCGGCCCGGCCAGCACGGTTTTTGCGCAGGCATCCGCCGTCATCTGGCAGAGCAGCCGGCTCTGGATGCCGCCGCCAATCATGTGCAGGCGCGGATACGTGCGGCCGAGACAGGTTTCAAGTTCCAGCGCGGCCTGATGGTAACGCATGGCCAGACTCTCATCGATGCAGCGGACGACGGCACCGACGGAATCGGGCACAGGCTGCCCGGTCCTCCTGCAGTATTCGCGGATCCGCTCCGGCATATTGCCGCTTGGCACGAACTCCGGAGCGTCGGGATGAATAAAGGATTGGAACGGTTCGGCCGCTTTTGCCAGCTGCTCGAGCTCGCCGAAGGAATAGTCCCTGCCTTCCCGCTGCCACTGGCGGCGGCATTCCTGGATCAGCCAGAGGCCGATGATGTTCTTGAGGAAGGATGCCTTGCCGCCATAGCCGCCCTCATTCGTGATATTCGCCTGTTCCGAAGCTTCGTTGATGACGGGCTCGGGAAGTTCCGTGCCGAGCAGCGACCAGGTCCCGCATGAAAGGAACAGGAAATCCGGCTCCTCCGTCGGCACGGCCGCCATGGCACTCTGCGTGTCGTGTCCCGCCACGGCTATCACCGAAGCCGGCGCCAGGCCGAGCTCCTCGCAAAGCGCTGCATCGAGCTGCCCGATGCACGTCCCCGTCGGAATGAGTTCCGGCAGGATGCCCTCCGGCAGAAACAGGGCGGCAAGGACGCGCCCGGACCAGCATTTCTTCCTGGCGTCTAGCATCTGGCTCGTCGATGCAATGGAGTATTCTGCCCTGCATGCTCCTGACAGGAAATAATTCAGGAGATCCGGCATGAACAACAGGGTCTTTGCCCGTGCGAGCACTTCCGGCCGCTGTTCCTTGAGTGACAGCAGCTGAAAGAGCGTATTGATCGGCATGATCTGGTTGCCGGTGATACCGTAAAGCTCCTGCCGTGAAATATGGCGAAAGGCTGCTTCAACCATGCCGGCCGTGCGCGCATCCCGGTAGTGAACGGGATTCTCGAGCAAGTTCCCGCGCTCATCCAGCAGGCCAAAGTCAACGCCCCAGGTATCGATGCCGACACTGGCAAACGGCCCGGCCAGATGCGCCTTGGTCATGCCCTGCTTGATCTCGTGGAACAAGCGCAGGACATCCCAATACATCGTACCGCGGACCATGACGGGATCGTTGGCAAAACGGTGTACCTCCTCCATGTGGATGGTGCGGCCGTCGAACGTGCCGACGACCGCCCTGCCACTGGAGGCACCGAAGTCAAAGGCGAGCACGCGTTTTTCTTCGGTCATCCTATCTCCTCCAACTCAGCGCTCATGAAGCGCTTTTTATTTATACATCGGGCCGTATGCCTGGCAGGCACGGTAATCCTGTCCCTCTTTATCCATGCCGAAGGCATTCCAGGCCGCCGGACGGAAGATATCCGCCTCCGGCACATTGTGCATGCAGACCGGGATGCGCAGGATCGAGCAGAGCGTGATGAGATCCGCACCGATGTGTCCGTACGTGATGGCACCGTGATTGGCACCCCAGTTGTTCATGACATCGTAAGCCGACTTGAAGGCACCTTCGCCCGTGAGGCGCGGCGTGAACCACGTGCAGGGCCAGGTGTAATCCGTGCGCTTCCAGAGCTTGTCGGAAACTTCATCCGGCAGATTGACCGTGTAGCCCTCAACGAGCTGCAGGACAGGGCCGACACCCTTGACGATATTGACGCGGACCATCGTGGCCGGCATCTCGCCGCGCGTCAGATAGCGGGACGAGAAGCCGCCGCCACGGAAGTAACCATTGTCGGCCGGGCACCACTGCGTGGCATCGAGGCAGGCTGTTTGGTCGCTCTCCGTCATCTCCCAGAACGGCTTGATGACGGAATTACCTTCGCTGTCCTTGACTTCGCCGCAGGCATCGAGGCAGGCTGCACCCGAATTGATGAGATGCAGGAAGCCCTTGCCTTCCTTGGCCTTGCCTTCGAGCTCGTAGCCCGTCGCCTTCTTGACGGCCTCCGGGCTCCAGTACGTGCGGACATCGGCAAAGATCTGCGCACGATTCGTCAGGAGCTTGTTGAAGAGCATGGCCACGCCGTTGAGCGTATCGTTCTCCGTCGCGAGGATATAGCTCTCACGCGCGCCATCCCAGTCAAACGACGAATTCATGAGCGCTTCGGCGAAATCGCCATTCGGGTAGAAATCCGTCCACTGGCGCTGTCCCTGGAAACCGCCGGCAATCGCATTGTGTCCGACCGCTTCCTCTTCGCAGCCTTTCGGCAGATTCGGATTGCCATTGTAGAGGTCCTTCATGATGCACATCATCTTGACGACAAATTCCCAGGCCTCTTTTTTCTGTTCGTCCGTCTTGCGTGCAAAGTCCGGATTCTTGTCGAAGCCTTCCTTGCAGTGTTCTTTCGTCCAGGCCAGTGCCTTCTCATATTCCTTCTGGTCGTAGATGCCTTCCGTCATGCGGCGGATGATCTCGACCTCATCGACCGACTCGATGCGCATGCCGAGATATTCCTCAAAGAAATCCGGATTGATGATGGAACCGCCGATGCCCATCGTGATGGAGCCGATCTGCAGATACGATTTGCCGCGCATCGTCGCTGCTGCCACAGCCGCCCGGCCGAAGCGAAGCAGCTTGACCTTGACGTCCTCGGGGATCTCCGTCGCATCGGCCTCCTGCACATCGTGACCGTAGATGCCGAAGGCCGGCAGGCCCTTCTGTGCATGGCTCGCGAGCACCGAAGCCAGGTAGACGGCACCCGGGCGCTCCGTGCCGTTGAAGCCCCAGACGCCCTTAATGGTCATCGGATCCATGTCCATCGTCTCGGACCCGTAGCACCAGCACGGCGTAACCGTCAGCGTGATATCGACGCCGGCCTTCTTGAACTGATCGGCACAGGCAGCGGCCTCCGCCACGCGGCCAATCGTCGTATTGGCGATGATGACCTTCACGGGCTCGCCGTTCGTATAGCAGAGATTCTCCTCAAAAAGCTTCTTGGCAGCCTGGGCCATGCCCATGGTCTGCTCCTCCAGCGAACCGCGCACATCGAGAACGCCGCGGCGTCCATCGATCGTCGGACGGATGCCAATTACCGGATAATCACCAATCAATCTGCTCTTTGCCATGCCTGTTTCCTCCTAATCTATTGTCTGAAGATTGCTTAACCTTGATTACGCGTTCAGTATACCATTGAAAACAGGCTTCTTTCTCGTTGTATCTTATGGTAAAATAGTACTATATTATCTTATTGTATATTTTATATATTCTGAGAACAATTTCAGCAAAAATTAAAATTGACCACAAACAAAAATATTCAACCTCATTTTCAGCAAAACAGCAAGATTATTACATTTTATAAGACAATATTATCTTTTTCTTTGAAAGGGTGTTTGCCATATGAAGCACGATGGATATAACGAATTTCGTCAGCGCGGCCGCTTCGATTTCCCCATTGAATTCCACCACGTCGACCGCCATCACCCGCGTTTCTACATGCCGTATCACTGGCATATGGAATACGAGATCGATCTCGTCGTCAGGGGATCCGTGACACTCACGCTCAATGAGTCCCAGGTCCACGCGGAGGCTGGCGACATCATCTTCATCCGCGACGGCGTCGTGCACGGCGGTCATCCCGAAACCACGGACACGATTTACGACTGCATCGTCTTCGACATGAAGAAGATGCTGGCCGGCAGCCATACGTTCCAGGACCGGATTGAGGATGTCCTCAAGCACGTCACGCTCATCAACAAATATCTGCCGGCCTCCACGCCTGACATTCCGCGGCTCATACAGCACCTCTTCCGCAGCATGAAAGAGGAGCACACGGGCTACGAGCTCGTCGTCACGGGACTGCTCTACACCTTCTTCGGCTTCATCTTCCAGCAGGGCCTTTACCACGAAGCCGCATCCCTCCCCCTGCGGGAGCACCGCCGCAAGCGCATCACGCAGCTCAAGCAGACCTTCCAGCTCATCGATTCCCAGTACCAGCAGCCTCTGACACTCACCGACCTCGCACAGGCGGCCAACCTCTCGCCCAATTACTTCTGCCGCTTCTTCCAGAAAATCACGCATCACAGCCCCATCGACTACCTCAACCGCTACCGCATCGAGATGGCCTGTCTCAAGCTCACCCACACGAACGATTCCATCACGGAAATCGCCTTCTCCTGCGGCTTCAACGATGTCAGTTATTTCATCCGGCTCTTCCGCCGCTACAAGGAAACCTCGCCGCGCAAGTACAAGCAGCTCATGAAAGAGGGCAAATAAAAAAAGCCATCGCCCAAGCGACAGCTTCCTGATTTTCACGATTTTCTTGATTTTCAGCGGTCCGTGCCGTCCTGCTCGAGAACGATATCGGGGTAATCCGGGCTGTGCAGACTCACATAGCTCGTCGTGCTCATCTGTACGGCATACCGGTCCACCGGCGTGGTCAGGCCAGCCTTGCCCACGCGGGCATCGGCAGCCGCAATATTCATGAGAACAACCATGATCCAGATAGCAGCAATGACCACACAGGCCAGCAGTTTCTTCGTCGTCATGACAATCACACTCCATTCTTTCTGTCTCTATGAACCATCTCGGCGCCGTTCCTTTTGACACCTTTATTATCGCACAGCCGCGCCCGCTTGAAAAACGGATAAATCTGATTGATATATCGGAAAAACCGATTGATTCAGGCAGGATGCAGCGCTACAATAAGCTTGGAATGGAGGATTGCCATGACTCTTTTGCAAATGCGTTACTTCCTGGCCGTCTGCCGCTGCCAGAACATCACTCACGCGGCCACCGAACTCCACATCGCTCAGTCCACGCTGAGCCAGTCCATGCAGGCCCTCGAGGACGAAACGGGGCTCAACCTTTTCCTGCGCGCCGGGCGCACGATCGTGATCAGCCAGGCCGGCCAACAGCTCGCGCAGAAACTCGCGCGGCTGCTGCAGCAGGTCGATCAGGTGGAGGGCGAGATTCGCGATATGGCGATGCGCCACAACAAGGTCCGCATCGCCATCCCGCAGCAGCAGGCCTCCTATCTCCTGCCTTACCTGCTCAGCGAGTTCCAGCAGCAGCACCCCGAGATCCAGCTCGACATCACGGAGCCATACGGCCTCGAAGCCGCCCGCCTCGTGCGTGATGAAAAAGTCGACCTGGCCGTCGTCAACTCCGACGACAGCAGCCTGCCGGACGTCCACTACCGCCGGCTTGCCTCGCGCCCCATCTGCTTTGTCGTCTGGGAAGATCATCCGCTTGCAGGCCGCACGAGCATGACGCTTGAAGAAGCCGCCGGCATGCCTGTCGCGATGCTTTCCGAAGGATTCTACGTGACGCGCGTCGTCCTGCGCACCATGCATCAGCGCGGGCTTACACCAAACGTGCGCTATTTCTCGCCGCATCTTTCCACGCTCTACAGCCTGCTGCGCCATCAGGCGCTGCCCGCCATCCTCTTCGAACGTTCCTTAGCCGAAATGCCGGGGCTCGTCACGATTCCCTTTACCGAAGGGCTCAAGCTCACGGGTGCACTCCTGACAAAAAAGAACCGCCAGTCCTCAAAGGACCAGCGGCTCGTCATGAAATTCATCCTCGAAAAATTATCGGCCATTCCCGATCAGGAATGACGAGGACTCTCTGCCGCACGCCTCGATGAGGTGTGCGGTATTTTCTTCATCGTATTCAATCTGCTCCGACCAGCGGCGCACGGCCTCCGGGAAATCCTGCAGCGAAGCGGCCAGGAGATAGATGAAGGCCGCATTGCCGCGCGCATAAGCAGCAAGTGCTCCGATGCCATACCGGGGCACCTTGTCGAGCTGGCGGTAGAGGATGTACGAGGTCAGGCGCCCTGCCACAGCCTCTCCCTGCGCCGCAAAAAGCTGCGCATACGATAAAAGCAAGGCATCACCAGCCGCCCGCAAGGCAGCGAGCTGCCGCGTCCAGACAGCATCGATGGGCTCTGTCGCCTCCATCTGTTCGAGCAGGAACGACATCTGCCCCCTGGTCAGCCGTGCAGGCGGCCGCAGCCAGGCATCCGGCACCGGATAGCCCAGGAACATCAGCAGGGCCGGGAAAGTAAAGGACTGACTATCCCCTTCCGCGTGGAAGCACAGTTCCTTTGCTGCAAGCAGCAGCTCCGTGGCCTTCTCGCAGGCCAATCCGAAGCCGGCGAGCTCTATCTTGCCGCAGAGCGCGAAAAAGCGCGGATGCATCGTGCAGATTTCACAGAGATTCTCCTCACCGAGGCCGAGCACGAGGCGGCAGAGCCCGTCTGACCTCAGGAACGGGCAGCGCTCATCTGCCGTGAGCCGGAACGAATACGTCCCGTCATCGCATCGGATCTTCCGCCTCAGTTCATCGCCCAGGGGGCCGTCAAGCGAAAGATACCAATGCGCCGTATCGCTGTCAACATCGATTTCCCAGCCGCGGCAGCAGGTATGGCGGCAGCCGCCGGCCTTGCAGGCAAAGTCAGCGGCAAAGTCCGGCCAGATCGTGATGATCCTCTCCATCGCATTCTCATTCATAACGCGTATCGATCACGCGCTTCGTCTTCTTCTCCGAGCGCGGCAGCACGCCGATTTCCACGACCTTGACGAGCGGCGTGAAGCCGATGCGGCTCTTGACGCGCTCGGCGATGCGTTTCGCGAGGTCGAGGAAGTCCACGCTGCCGTTTGTCTCGACATAAAGACGCATCGTGTCCTTGCCGTCGAGATGCGAGATATGGATCTGATACTCGCTCGAAACTTCGGGGAAGGTCCGGAGGATTTCCTCGATCTGTGCGGGGAAGAGATTGACGCCCTTGATCTTGACCATGTCGTCCGTGCGTCCCTGAATCGTGTCGAGGCGCGGGAATTTGCTGCCGCACGGGCAGGCTCCCGGCAGGATGCGCGAGAGGTCATGCGTGCGGAAGCGGATGAGCGGCGCGCCCTCCTTGCGCAGCGTCGTGATGACGATCTCGCCCCACTCGCCATCCGGCAGCGTCTCTCCCGTCTGCGGGTCGATGATCTCGATGTAGACGTAATCATCCCAGTAATGGATGCCGTCATGCGCATCGCAGCTGATGCCGATGCCCGGGCCGTATATTTCCGTTAACCCGTAGATATCGTAGGCCTCGATGCCGAGCTTCTCACAAATGGACTTCCTCATCTTCTCGCTCCAGCGTTCCGAACCGATGATGCCCTTGCGCAGATGGATTCTGTCCCCGATGCCGCGCTTCTCGATTTCCTCGGCGAGCAGCAGCGCATACGACGACGTCGCACAGAGCACCGTGCTCTTCATATCCATCATCATCTGCAGCTGCTTTTCCGTATTGCCCGGCCCCATTGGCACGGCCATGGCCCCGAGCTTCTCGCAGCCCGCCTGGAAGCCGATGCCGGCCGTCCAGAGCCCGTAGCCCGGCGTGATCTGCACGCGGTCCAGCTTCGTCACACCGGCCATCTCATAGCAGCGCGCAAAGAGCAGCGCCCAGTCCTCGACATCCTTTTTCGTATAGGGCACGATGACCGGCTTGCCCGTCGTGCCGGACGACGAATGGATGCGCACAATCTCCTCCTCCGGTACGGACATGAGGCCGAGCGGATATGCGTCACGCAGATCCTTTTTCTCCGAGAACGGCAGCTTCCTGAAGTCCTCCGCGCTGTCCACATGGTCGATACCGTACTCCTCGAGGCGTTTGCCGTAGAAGCTGTCGGCCCTGCGCAGCGCCTTGATGCGGCTGTTGACGAGTTCCAGTTGTTCGTTTGTGATTTCCATAAAAACTACCTCTCTTACTGCTTGTCCCCTTCGGCATAATAGGCCAGCGCACGCTCATTGAGTGCGACAAAGCGCGGCTTGACCTTATCACGGATGGCCCCTAGGAGCTCCTCCTCCGTCAGGAAATCCAGCGCACCGCTCTTGAGGGCTGCACCGAGCATGACGACATTGAGAACCTTCGGATTCCCGAGCTCCTGCATGGCCTGCCAGCCATCGATGACGAGGAGGTCCGGGACCGCCTTTTGCAGATACTCGATCATTTCCCTGCCGGTATAATCCGTCCCCTTGAGCGCCGCCGTCACGGGCATCACGGGATGAGAATTGACCACGACCGTGCCGCCGTCCTTCAAATACGGCAGCATGCGCACGGCCTCCGCGGGCTCAAAGGCCAGCAGGAGGTCTGCCGTGCCACGGCGGATCATCGGGCTCATGACGCCCTCGCCGATGCGCAGATGACTAAAGACCGAACCGCCCTTCTGGGCCATGCCGATGGTTTCAGCGCTCATGACCGGCAGCCCCTTCTTCATGGCCGCTGCGGCGATGAGTTTCGACGCGAGCACCGTGCCCTGGCCGCCCACGCCCGTCAACAAGATATTCTTCTGCATCATGCCCTGCCCCCTTCCTTTTTATCTGCCGGTGCAAATTCCTTCACGGCAATCGCATCAAACGGGCAGATTTCGCGGCAGATGCCGCAGCCCGTGCACTGCGAGGCATCGATCGTCACGCGGCCATCCTCGATGACAATGCCGGGACAGCCGATCTCGCGGATGCACTTCTTGCACATCCGGCACTTGTCCGGCAGGATTTCAGCAAGTCCCAAAGGCTTGACGAGCGCGATGCACGGCGAGCGGAAAATGATGGCCTTGAGCCCCGGCTCAGCTGCCACTTCGCGGACGACGGCCACGGCCTTCTCAAGGTCCAGCGGGTCGACCGTGCGCACCGTCTGCACGCCGACGCCGCGCAGGCTGTCTTCAATCGATACCTTGTCGACGATCTGGCCCATCATCGTATGGCCGGTACCGGGGTGCGGCTGATGGCCCGTCATCGCCGTCGTCGAATTGTCGAGCACGACGAGCGTCATGTCCGCCTGATTGTAGATGCCGTTGACGACGCCCGTCAGCGCTGAGGCGAAGAATGTCGAGTCGCCGACGAAGGCAAAGCACTTCATGCCCGGCGTCACCGCGCCGATGCCCTGGGCGATGTTGACGCCCGCGCCCATGCAGAGGCAGGTATCGACCATGTCGAGCGGCATGGCATTGCCGAGCGTATAGCAGCCGATATCGCCGCAGAACACGCTCTTCTGGCCCTTCATCGCGAGCTTCACCGCGTAGAACGACGCGCGGTGCGGACAGCCCGCGCAGAGCACCGGCGGCCGCACAACCTCGCAGGGTACGGGCGGCAGCTCCCGCCGCTTTGCCTGCGGCCAGCCCATGAAACGCGCCACGTCGTCATAGACGGAATCGCGCGTATTCTCGCCGGCCGTACGGACATCGCCCGTGAGCTTGCCGCGAATCTTCACGGGCAGCTGATACTTGCCGCAGACATACGTGAGCGCGCGCTCGATGACAGGATCGAGTTCCTCGAGGCAGAGCACCTCATCGAGTCCCTGCAGGAACTCCACGGCCTTTTCCTCGGGGAACGGGAACGGCGTCGAAACCTTGAAGACGCGCGGTGCGCCTGCGCCATGCTCCTGCAGCGTCTCCACGACATACGGATAGCTGACGCCATGCGTCGCGATGCCGCGGCGGCAGCCCCGGTCCGCAGCCGGCAGCACCTTGTTGCGCGCATACGCCGAAAACGTCTTGGAAAGTCCCGCATTGCGCGCCTCGATCTCCTGATGCGCGCGATACGAGAGCTTCGGGAAGATGACCCAGCGCGCCGGATTGCGCACGAAGCCCTCCACCTCATGCTGCACGTATTCCTCGGGGTCCTTGACCTGCAGCGACGCATAGCCATGGTCGATGCGCGTCGTCGGCCGCAGAAAAACCGGCGTATGATACTCTTCCGAGAACGCAAACGCCTCCTGGATCATCTCATAGGCTTCCTGTACGCTCGAGGGATCGAAGCACGGCAGCTTCGCGAACGCGGCGAAATGGCGCGTATCCTGCTCCGTCTGCGAGGAAATCGGCCCCGGATCGTCGGCCACGAGCACGACCATACCGCCCTTGACGCCGAGATACGCAAGGCTCATCAAGGGGTCAGCCGCCACATTGAGCCCAACCTGCTTCATCGTCACGAGCGCGCGCGCACCGGAATACGCCGCACCGGCCGCGACCTCCATGCCGGCCTTTTCATTCGTCGACCACTCCACGTGGACGTTCCCGTCCGGATTATGCCGGGCTATCGTCTCCAGCACTTCCGTCGACGGCGTTCCCGGGTAGCCTGCCACCACATTGACACCGGCGGCCAGCGCCCCCATGCCGATGGCTTCGTTGCCCATCCAATACTCTGTATGCATCTCCTGATCCCGTCCTTCAATCGTTAAAATACACAGATACCCTTTCATTATACTATAAAATTCCACTTTGAGTAGACAAAACTTACAATATGTACAAAAATACACACAAAAAAATCCTCCCCGTCAGGGAGGAGGATCGTTAGATGTGTTCCTGTCTCGTCAGTTGACACTCCCCATGCGTAAACGCAGGGGATTCTTAATTCAACGACCGTTGCAAATCGACCTAAGCCTATTCGTCTTACACAATCTCCAAAAGCGTAAATTCCCATGTGTCCCACGGTATTTGTGTATATGAATGCTTGTTATCTTTACAGTCGCAAGGTCTTTAAATTACGACAGGTTGATACACGCAACCTCAACCCGCTAAGAACTGGTTGCTCGCAATGAGCCTTGGTTTTCGATTCGTCCAGTATCTATTATGGCGAGGCTTCTCCTTTCTTTCGTATTCTTTAGGTCAAGTTCATTATACTACGAAAGCTGGCAGTTGTCCGCCTTCAATTGCTTACGCAAATTCGGCGGACGCGCCTTATATCCCCAGCCCTAAAGGAACGGGGTTTTACGGCGCATTTTGATAATCGTCTTTGCTGTCCCAGTCATCGGGCAGACCCTTGACGATGAGCACGGGACACGGCGCACACTGCAGTACGTAATGCGACACCGAGCCCACGAGCAGGCTGTGGAAACTGCCGAACCCCCGGCTGCCCATGACGATGAGATCACTGTGCTCCTGCTCGGCGACCTCACAGATTATCTCGCCGGGCGTGCCGACCTCCACGCGCGTCCTCGCCCGTATCTCCTGCGGGATCACGTGCATCATATCCGCCAGGAACTGATAGGCTGAGATCTTGAGCTCGGATGGCACGTAGCCGCTGAGGCTGACCTGCTCAAAGGCGGCCACATGCTTGTTGAGGTCGACGACCATCAGGAGCGTCAGCGCCGCCCCCGTCACCGCCGCGAGATGGATGGCCTGATTGACCGCCGCGAACGCCTGTCCCGAACCATCCGTCGGCACGAGGATGCGCCGGCAGGAAATCTCCTGCTTCGGCCGCGACTGGATATCCGCGATGAGCCTGGCCGTATCCGGCCGCCCTTCGTGTCCCTCTTCCTGCTTGATCATCGTCATCGCTCCTTTCCCTGCTCATGCTTCCGGCACGCCTGACACACCCGCGGGGCGCGCTTCCTTTTTCTCCGCGGCAAGCTCCTGCAGCTGCTGGAGTTTCTTCTCATCAGCCAGCCGCTTCAGCAACGCCTTGCGTGAACCGTAGAACCGCCAGCAGAGCAGGATGGCAACGATCCCCATGAAGACGAAGAACGCCCCGAGCTCCTGCGAGATATCCGCCATCCCGGCGCCCCTGGCAATGATGTCGCGCACAAAATGGAATTCCCACGTCAGCGGGAAAACATGCGAGACGGCCACGACCCAGTCCGGATAAAACGAGATTGGCCCTGTCGGACCGCCGAAGATGAAGCCCCCCGGGATAAACAGGATCATGCGCGACGACGCGATGCCCGGATTTGCCGCCGTCCAGCCGAAAATCAGGCTCATCATGCCCACCGTCATCACATAGAAGCACTGGATGATCAGGAAGGTCAGGAGATTGCCTGAAAACGTCATATCGCCCAGCGTGTGCAGCACGCCCATGCCGAGCACGAACGACACGATGAGGCAGGCCCCGTACGGGATCAGCCGCAGCACGAGATCCCAGGGTGTGCCCTCCAGAAGGATCTTGTCAAGCTGATGCGTGAGCCGCAGCCGCGGCACCATGCCGATGGTCGCGAACGTGAAGAACATGGAACCGAAGAAGAACAGGAACCCCTGCGTCTCCACGTTGTAATTCGAGCCATTCGGATTGAAGAGCACGCGGTCCGCGAGGCTCACAGTGCCGGCATCCGAATCATTCGTGCTGCCCGGATCGCCGGCTGCCGCCGCATTGTCGAGCCCGATAATCTCATTGAGCGCCAGCTTGACGTCGGCCGTCTGTGCCGTATTCGTATTGTCGTAGAATACGCCGATATTCGTCGCCGTTCCCGTGTAGCGGTCCTTCTCGAGATTGTGCGGGAAGTACACGACGGCGATGGCCCGGTCGCGGTAAAAGAGCTCCTTGGGATCGACCGGCGTGTTGAGTACAGCCGTGACCTTCATGTACTCCGACGCATTGATGCGGTTCGTCATCTCATGGCTGTATGACGAATTGTCGAGGTCGATGACGACGACATTCGCATCGTGCGAGAAATTGCTGCTGAGCATGATGCCGAGCAGCACCGTGACGACCATGGCCACCATGATGCAGACCTTCTCGTACGGCATGCCCTGTCCCGAGAACAGAAAACGGATCTCATCTTTTAGTGAATTCACGGTCGTTCACCCCAATGGTCATGCCCGGGACGACACCGTCCTGCGGGTCGATATAGATGCGCACCTGGAAGGCGGTAAGGTCGGCCTGCCCCTTCTCGCGCGACTGCTTGAGATCAGCAAAGCCCGGCGCCTGCGTCAAAAGCTTGATGGTACCCGTGACCTGCCTGCCGCCAGCGACCGTTGTGCCCGTGATGGTATCGCCTTCCGCGAGGCCCCGCGCCTGCTGCTCGCTGATGTAGATATCATAATAGCTGCGGTTGCTCTGCAAGAGGATGACCGGCGTATCCGCCGTCACCATCTCGCCCTCTTTCGAGAGCACCTTCAGGATCTTGCCGTCCTCCGGCGCCCGCAGCGTCAGACGCTCCTTCTTGACCTGGAGCTGCTGGAGCTGCACGGAGAGCGCCTGCTTCTGCTGCACGAGCGCATCGATATCGTTGCTCATGTTGCCGGCCGTCTGGCGCTGCTGCTCGATAGTCGGCAGGCTTAAAGAGTCCGTGTCACCCGTATCCTTCGCGCCCGTCAGGAGCTTGTCGAGGAGCTGCTGCTGCTGCTCGACACTGGCCTCGGCCACATTGAGAGCCATCTCTGCATCATCAAGCTGCGACTTCGCGATGGCCCCCGCGTCGAGCAAAGCCGATTTGCGGTTGTAATCGATGCGGCTGTTCTTGAGCGTCGCCTGCGCGGCCGCGACGGCTGCGCGCTGCTGGTCGATCTGGCGGAAACTCTGCGTCTCGTCGTTATCGGCCTGCATATAGCTCAGCGCCTGCTTGCCTCCCGTCGAGCGGATCTGCGCATCGAGCTGGGCAATCTGCGCCTTAAGCTGCTCGATGGCAAGGTCCGTATCCGTCGAATCAATTTGCATGACGACATCGCCGGCCTTCACCGTATCGCCCTCCTGCACCGTCACCTGCTGCAGGCGGCCGCTGACGCCATCAAAAGCCATCTTGACCTGCTCGGCCGTCAGGATGCCCTCTTTCTTCTCCATGCCCAGCGCGATGGCATCATGCCCCTTGTACATGAGCAGCAGGCCGCCCACGATGAGCAACGCGATGAAAACCACGCCGGTGCGCAATGCTTTCTGTCTCGTATTCATCCAAAATCCCCCTCATCTGCGATGCATCAGCCCGACATCTTCTTGAGCAGGCGGCTGAGCTCCTTCTGCTCGTCCTCCGTCAGGCGCTCCATGAGCTTCGTGACGCGCAGGTAATGCGCGGGCAGCAGCCCATCCATGAAGTCGCGTCCCTTCTGCGTCAGGCACGCGAGCTTGCCGCGCGCATCCTTCGGGTCCGGCAGGATCTCCACTATGCCTTCCCGCTCGAGGCGCTGCAGCATCGTGCTGACCGTCGCCTTTGCCACGCCCACCTTGGCCGCAACCTGCGAGGGCGCGATGCCCTGCGGATGCTGATGCAGCACGATGAGCAGGCAGAACTTCCCTTCGGACAGATGGTACTCCCGCTGCAGCACATCCATGACGGACTGCTGCACCTCCTCACCAGCCTGCTTGATTTCGAGCATCGCAATCACGGCCGATGGATTGATTTCGGGGATGATTTTTTTATGGCGTGCGAGCTCTTCCCAGCTCGGCAGCATTTCCCGTTTCATGTCCCATTCCTCCAGAAATTAGTTAGCTTACTAACTAATAGTATAAAAAAATTGCCTCGTTTTGTCAAACGAGGCAACTTTTCAGGCAAGTGTATCCAGGCGATTGGCCTCGCAGCCGATGGCTTTGCCCTGCACATCGGCCGTGCGGATCATGCAGAGATATGCGTCACTATCGAGATGCGGGATGCGCATGATGATGTGGCTCTTCCAGACGGGACCATGACCGCGCCACTTCGTGCGGAACATGCCGCAGAGAATGCCGTTTTCCGCGGCTTCCAGCCGATCATCGAGGTTATCCGTGCGGAAAAATTCTTCATAGCGCAGCCAGTCATCCTCGCAGACATACATCTCTTTGTAAAGTGTCATGCTATCCTCGAGCGAAAACGAACGCCCGTTGAGCTTGCCGCTCGGACTCGTGAGCAGCAGGAGCTGCTGATGCTTGAGGTCCAGCGTAAAGATGGCATCGTAGAGGTAGAAGATACCCTTCATCATCTTTTCCGGTGTCAGTTTCTCTTCTTCGCGGATCTTTGCCTTGCTGCGGCAATGGATCTCGAACAGGCAGCGCTGCTCGCGCTTCACGACGAGGCCAGCATCCATGCGGATGATCGTGTCGCCCTGCGCATAGGAAAATTCCTCAGGCTCTCCCGTCCGCGCGAGGCGCAGCAGGCCATGATGCAGATAGCGCATTTCCGGGTCATACGAGGAATTGAACGCTTCTTCCCATTCTTCTGCGCCATCCTCCGCGCCCTGCCAGAGCAAATCGGAGCAGCTCCTGTTGGCAAACAGCAGGTGGAACTGACGCGCATGGTACTCAAGCAGCATCAGGGGCTGCTCCGTGAGGAAATCCACGCGTGCAATTGCATCGTAATACGACTTCCAGTTCCAATCCTCGATGCCGATGCCCTGCTCCAGGCAGGCCGCGACGCTCTTGTCGTACGGCATGGGCCGGCCGAGATAATAGCCCTGGACCTTCTCGCAGCCGCTCTCCCGCAGGAAATTGAACTGCTCCTCCGTCTCCACGCCCTCCGCCAGCGTGCGGTTGCCGATGCGCTTGTCCATTGCGATGATCGAAAGGATGATGTCGCGCGCCCGCTTCGTATCGCTCTTGAGGAACGCCATATCCATCTTGAGTACATCGAAGCGCTGATCCTTGAGGAAATTCAGCGTGGAATAGCCGCTGCCGAAATCGTCCATCCAGATTTCATAGCCCGCCTCGCGGAACTTGTCGAGCGACGTGCCGATGACCTTGACGCGGTCCGTCAGGATACTCTCGACGACCTCAAGATGCAGCATGCTGCGCGGCATGTCATAGCGTTTGAGCGTATCCTCCACCACCGAAAAGATATCACAGGTGATGAAATTGAGGCGCGACAAGTTCAGCGATACCGGCACCGCCTGACGTCCGGCCTTGCGCAGCCGTGCGAAATTGCGGCAGACGGCCTCAATCATGTAGCGGTCGAGCTTATCGATGAGATTGTGCTGTTCGAGCACACCGATGAACTGCGGCGGCGTCAAAAAGCCATACGTCGGGTCATCCCAGCGGGCCAGTGCCTCCATGGCACAGAGCCTGCGCGAGATGGTCCGCACGATTGGCTGATAATACGCCTTGATCCACCGTTTCTCGATGGCCTCGTCGATATGACGAACAATATAGCCCCGCGGCATGCTGCTGCGCTTGAGCGGCTTCTTTTTCTTATCCGATTGTCCCGGCAATGCTTCCGCCATAAAACACGCCTCTTTCCCCTAAGCTTATTTGAGCGTAACGAGCTCGTATTCTCTCGTTCCCAGACCGATCTTCTCCGCATGCTCCAGCGTCTCACGCCAATGCACGTTGGGGTTGTTGTCCAGGAAGTGATCGTGATGATGATGCCAGTCCGGCTTGGCCAGATTATCGGCGAGCTGGCTGTTCGGCAGCGGCGTCGCCTTCAGGCAGGCGTCAGCGCAGGCCTGGTCGAGTGCGACCGGGTCAAACGAAGCGAACATGCCGATATTCGGCAGAATCGGGGCATCGTTCTCGCCATGGCAGTCGCAGTTCGGCGAGATATCCATGACCATGTTGACATGGAAGCACGGACGATCCTGGCAGACGGCCTGTGCGTACTCCGCCATCTTGCGGTCAAGCTTGTCGCCGGCATCCCACTGCTCATTGCTGATGGCGCTGAACGAGCAGGCACCGATGCAGCGGCCGCAGCCCTTGCAGAGCTCCGGATCAATCACGGCCTTGTTGTTGACGTAATGGATCGCGTCCGAGCCGCACTCCTTGGCGCACTGGCGGCAGCCACGGCAAAGCTCCGTATCAACGACACACTTGCCTGACGAATGCTGCTCCATCTTGCCGGCGCGGCTGCCGCAGCCCATGCCGATGTTCTTGATGGCACCGCCGAAGCCCGTCGCCTCATGTCCCTTGAAATGTGCGAGGCTGATGAAGACATCGGCATCCATGACGGCACGGCCGATTTTTGCCTTCTCCACGAACTCCCCGTTCTTGACCGGCACCTCAACGTCATCCGTGCCCTTGAGGCCGTCGCCGATGATGATCTGGCAGCCCGTCGTCGTCGGATTGAAGCCGTTGAGATTCGCGCAGTCCATATGCTCGAGCGCATGCTTGCGGCTGCCGGGATAGAGCGTATTGCAGTCCGTCAGGAACGGGCGGCCGCCCTGCTCCTTGACGAGATCCGCGATGACCTTCGCATACTGCGGGCGCAGGAAGGCCATATTGCCGAGCTCACCGAAATGCATCTTGATGGCGACGAACTTGCCGTCCATATCAATCTTCTTGATGCCCGCAGCCACGCAGAGCGTCTTGAGCTTCTGCAGGAGATTTCGTCCCACCGGCACGCGAAAATCCGTAAAATATACCTTGGCTTTCTCCATGATGATCCTCCATCCAATACACATATTTAACTGTATACATTTATTCGACACAACTGTGAAAATTCCCTCTCACTGTCGTTCAAAAGAATGACCGCCCCGCAAAAAAACAAATAAAATAACCATCAGCGGCTTTCTCGTCACCACTGATGGTTATCCGTGAGATAGGAACGATTCGATCATTGAGTTTTTCCCTTTGGACTCGTTAACTAGCCCATCGGAATTACCTCCCATCCTGAGTAAGTTCGTCGGCTGTCGGGAAAGGTGAACCCTGCCTTTCCTTTGGCTTGATTTTATTATACCGGAAGGGCGGCCAAAAGTCAATATAATTGTAAGAATATTTTATGTATTATGTATTCGTTATGACAGCCCGAGTGCGCGGTCGCGTTCCTCACGTCCCAGGAACTGCAGGCAGCTCGCTGCTTCGAGCGGTGTCATATCGCGCGTCGTCATGCTGTGCGACTGCATCGTCAGGAGATGCCCCTGGAGATCGTAGAGCTCCTCCACAAGACTCAGCCGGTATACTCCCTCCTGCGTGCGGCTGCCCTCGGCGCGCAGATGCGTCAGCAGCACTGACTGGCAGCCGGCCTGACGTGCCGCAGCCATGAGCGACGGCAAATCCGAAGCGGCCTGCTGCGAAGCCGGCGCGAAGACCATCGGTGCATACTGCAGGGCGAGGGATTCCGTCAGAGATCGCCGCATGTACGCTGCATCGTCTGTCAGATGCGTGTCAAGCTGCAGCTCCGGGCCCACGACGTAGAGACCGCCGGAAAGTGCCTTGGGCTCGTGCGCCGTCAGCGGCGTAATTATCCCCTCCGGAGTCTCATCGTAATAACTGCGCAATGCATCGTCGAGATACACGACCATCTGATGGGCAAAGCGGTCGCTGTTGCGGTTCTGGCGCCAGCGTACCTTCTCGCCGAACTGCACGAAATGTCCCGAAAGCGACTGCAGCACCGCCGCCACGGGATCCCCCTCCATGACCACGCGTGTGAGCGCAAAGCGCGACTCGTAGCGTCGCGCAAAAGCCTCATCGCCGACGGCTGGCGCCCCGAAGGTGATGACGCGCAGCTGCTCTTTGGGCACACCCATGTCGGAAAGACGCGCCGCTGCCAGCGTCGCCGCCGCACCACCAAGACTGTGACCCGTCAGGCAGAGGATTTCCTGCGGCCTGGCCAAGAGCTCTGCCGCCAGCGCTTTCCCAGCCGTCTGGCCCTGCAGGGCTTCCACCGGTGTCGTGAAAAGCGCCGTCATCGTGTAATCATCAAAGCCCTTATGCACCATCGGCAGCGGAGCCTCCTGCCGCATCCCGCCGGCGGCCGCAGCCGCAAACTCCTGTGGATTCGTGCCGCCGAACGGCACACGATGCGTCTTGAGATCGACCTCGACATCCTTCTTGCGTTCCGTTCCCGGGAACGACAGGATCATAGCCTGCTTCCCCTCGGCAAGCTCCTTGCGCACGAGATGGAAGCGCCCTTCTGCCACGGGCGAGACGGTCTCATGGCTCGCAATCGACCAGCCTGATTCTCTGAGCCATTCCCGCGCCAGCAGGCTACGGTCATCCCCATACGAAGCCAGCGATACCACCGCCGCCGTCAAGAATAATGCCTCCTGCTGCTCTTTCTTGCGCTGCACCGCGTCCACGGCCGCAGCCACTGAAACAGGAGTCACCACCTGCTGCGAAGTCGTCGTCTCCGCCGCAGGCGTTGCCAAGGCCGTGACAGCGAAAAGCCCCGGCATGCTGCCCGTTCCCAGCAGCAGACCAAGCAGCAGCGGCACGGCCCGCCGCCTCCATCCCCATCTTTCCATGACAGCATCCCTTTCTATGAAACTGGTATCCAGATACAGAAAAAGCCCAGATAAAAATCTGAGCTTATACTTCAAATGGTGCGGTCGATGGGACTTGAACCCATACGTCTTGTGAACACTACCCCCTCAAAGTAGCGCGTCTGCCAATTCCGCCACGACCGCGTAAATGGTGCGGTCAAGAGGACTTGAACCTCCAAGGTGTTGCCACCACTAGCGCCTGAAGCTAGCGCGTCTGCCAATTCCGCCATAACCGCATAATATGTAATTTTTATGAAAACAGCACCAGGTGCCGTTTTAAGCAAATGGTGCGGTCGATGGGACTTGAACCCATACGTCTTGTGAACACTACCCCCTCAAAGTAGCGCGTCTGCCAATTCCGCCACGACCGCATAATGAAGTTGTAAAGAGCTTGTAAAAATGAGGAAAATTTGAATGGTGCGGTCGAGAGGACTTGAACCTCCATGATGTTGCCATCACTAGCGCCTGAAGCTAGCGCGTCTGCCATTCCGCCACGACCGCATGATGAAATTTTACAAGGCAATAGTTGGTGCCGAGGACCGGAATCGAACCGGTACGGTTGTTTCCAACCGACGGATTTTAAGTCCGTTGCGTCTGCCAGTTCCGCCACCCCGGCAGTATCTGGAACAATTAATGGAGCGGGTGATGGGAATCGAACCCACGTGATCAGCTTGGAAGGCTGGAGCTCTACCATTGAGCTACACCCGCATAAGCAAAGTGGAGCTGGCGAGAGGAATTGAACCCCCAACCTGCTGATTACAAGTCAGCTGCTCTACCAATTGAGCTACACCAGCTTGAAAAATGGTGCCTCAGAGCGGAATCGAACCACTGACACGGGGATTTTCAGTCCCCTGCTCTACCGACTGAGCTACCGAGGCATCTTAACAAGTTGAAAATATTATAACACATTGCTGTGCAATAAGCA
>NZ_QRVW01000027.1:0-415 GCF_003458855.1 Mitsuokella sp. AF21-1AC | reverse complement strand
CTGTGCAATAAGCAAATGGCGACCCGAATGGGACTTGAACCCATGACCTCCGCCGTGACAGGGCGGCATTCTAACCAACTAAACTACCGGGCCGTATAAAAAGGTATGGTGGGCGATAACAGGATCGAACTGCTGACATCTTGCTTGTAAGGCAAGCGCTCTCCCAGCTGAGCTAATCGCCCATAAAATGGTGACCCACCACGGAATCGAACCGTGAACCTACTGATTAAGAGTCAGTTGCTCTGCCAGTTGAGCTAGTGAGTCATGATAATGGTGACGCCAATGGGATTCGAACCCATGAACCCGCCGTGAAAGGGCGGTGTCTTAACCGCTTGACGATGGCGCCAAAAGATCAAGTGGATCTCTATATATAATGGTGGCTCACCCGGGATTCGAACCCGGGACACCCTGATTA
>NZ_QRVW01000026.1:0-37042 GCF_003458855.1 Mitsuokella sp. AF21-1AC | reverse complement strand
ATTTCAATGGTATCACCTCAATACCATTTTACCAATAAATTAACTTTTTAGCCAGAGTATTTATATTATTTTACAATTTAACTTTAACTGCTAGTTACCTTCCTGTTTTATGATACGCCATCTGTCATCAGAATACAATGCAGGCAAATGGAAGCCGGAAACACACAGGGAAAATGACAAAAAGGCAAATTTACTTGAATGATGGCACGGGATACCTTAGAATAGAGGGTAAGGCACGATAGAATAAAAGGGAGTGAAGTAGGTTGTGAAGTATGTTGTTGTAGATTTAGAAATGAATCCTGTGGACCGGGAATACCGCGAAGTGCGCCGCAAGCTCAGGGAAGAGGTCATTGAGATCGGGGCGGTGCGCCTTGACAGTGCGTTTCAGCAGGAATCCGAATTCCAATGCTATGTGAAGCCGGAGTACGGTCCCATCAAGAAACACATCACAGCACTTACAAGCATCACGCAGGCCATGGTCGACGGCCAGAAACATTATGCCGACTGCTTCCGCGATTTCATCCACTGGGTGGGGGAGGAGGAGACGCGCATCTATTCCTGGAGCATGTCGGATATCAAGCAGCTCCGCAATGAATGCCGTTTCAAACTGCCGGATTTCGATGTGAACTGGCTCAATGAGCGCTGGGTCGACCTGCAGCAGGAGTTCGATGAACGTCTGGGACTTCACAACAGCCTGGCTCTCAAGCATGCACTCGGTGCCATGGATCATAAATTCGAGGGCACGCAGCATACGGCGCTGGCCGATGCCATCAACACGAGTGCCATCCTTGCCCTGATGCAGGATGACAAGAAGTTCAAGGAGACGATGAAGCCGGTGCTTGATGTGCTGCAGCCCAAGGATGCGCTCGCCACGTCCATCGGCGATCTCTGCCCGGATCTCTTGAAGTGGCAGGATAAATTCAAGAGGGAATAACAAATCGTGAAGGGATTGGAAAGCATGAAGAAAATGGGGGTCCTGGGCCCGCTGGGGACGCACAGCGAAGCAGCTGCACACTATTTGACGTCCCGTTTGCCGGAACAGAGAGAACTTGTGGTTTATCCGGATATCTTCGTGGTCATTCAGGCCGTGGAGAGCGGCGAGGTGGATTCCTGCCTCGTACCGGTCGAGAATTCTCTGGAGGGGGCCATCAACATCACCCTCGATACGCTCGCGCGCAGCGACGATCTGCAGGTCATGCGGGAGCTCATCTGGCCCGTGCACAATCAGCTCATGGCCAGGCCGGGCGTTTCCGCGGTGCGCCGGATCTATTCGCATCCGCAGCCGATTTCCCAGTGCTGGGGCTATCTGCAGGCACATTATCCCGCGGCTGAGGTCGTGAAGGTTGCGAGCACGGCCCGGGCAGCTGAGCTCGTGGCTGAGGAACCGGCGGCAAGCGGTGCCGCCGCCATCTGCACGCAGCGCGGCGGTGAGCTCAACGGCCTCGTGCCGCTCGCGACGGAAATCCAGGACAGCATGTCGAATGCCACGCGCTTCTTTGAATTGCAGCGCCGCAGCGAGGAAAGCGTCCTGCCGCACGAGAAGATGCTCGTCATCTGCGAGATTGACGGCAAGAAGCCTGGCGCGCTTTACGAGGTGCTCAAGGAGTTCGCCGAGCGCGGCATCAACATGACGCGCATCGAGTCACGCCCCGCGCGCACGGAGCTCGGCGCCTACATCTTCTTTTTCGATCTGGAGATGGATGACAATGAGGAGGAGCTGCAGGCTTCGCTCGTGGCCGTCCGCCAGAAGAGCAAATGGCTCAAGATGCTCGGCGAGTTCCCGGTCATCGAGGCCCGTTCGTAATCGTTTTTCCACAAAAAAAGCTGTTGCCATGCGCATTTGCAGGCAGCAGCTTTTTTATGGTTCTTATTTGTCGAGCGGCACGACGTCCGGTTTCCTGCCTTCGTCGATGCAGGCTTTCGTGATGATGACTTTGCGCGGCTCGGAGGATTTCGGGATGTCATACATGACATCGAGCATGACATCTTCGATGATGCCCTTGAGGCTGCGCGCGCCCGTCTTGCGCTCGATGGCTTTCTTGGCCACGGCGCGCAGTGCGTCCTGCTCGAATTCCAGCTTGACGTGGTCCATGGCCAGCAGCTTCTCGTACTGCTTGACCGGCGCGTTCTTCGGCTCCGTCAGGATACGCAGCAGAGCGTCTTCGTCGAGCGATTCAAGCGTGCAGATGACGGGCAGGCGGCCGATGACCTCCGGGATGATGCCGTAGTGCATGAGGTCTTCCGGACGCACTTGATGGATGAGCTCGTCGAACTTCGGTTTTTCGTCCTTGCTGGCGACTTCGGCACCGAAGCCAATGGAGGAGTCCGCTTTCTGCAGGCGTCTGGCAATGATGTCGTCGATGCCGACGAAGGCACCGCCGACGATGAAGAGGATGTTCTTCGTGTCGACCTTGATGGTCGGTGCTTCAGGGTGCTTGCGCTGGCCGCGCGCCGTGAACTCGACGACGTTGCCCTCGAGCATCTTGAGCAGGCCCTGCTGGACGCCCTCGTGGCCCGGGTCCGCCGTGATGGAGTTGTTGGCGCCGGACTTGCGGGCAATCTTGTCGAACTCGTCGAGGTAGATGATGCCGTGCTCGGCTTTCTCGATATCCTTGTCGGCTGCATAGTAGAGGTTGCGGACGGCGACCTCCACATCGGCGCCGACGAAGCCGGCTTCGGTGAGCGTCGAGGCATCCGTGACGGCGAACGGCACGTCGAGGAGCTTCGAGAGATGAGAGAGCAGTGCCGTCTTGCCGCAGCCCGAAGGGCCGAGCATGATGACGTTCGATTTCTCGATTTCCGTGCCATCGCTGTTCTCATAACCGTATTTCATGCGCTTGTAGTGATTGTAGACGGCGACGGACAGGATTTTCTTGGCGCGGTCCTGGTTGATGATGTATTCATCGAGATACTGCTTGATGATGTGCGGCTTGTTCTTCGCAAGGATCTCGTCGAGCTGGCCGGCGAAGTCGTGCTTTTCCTCCTGCTTCGTCTCTGCCTCGTGCATATCAATATAATGATTGATTTCGCGGATGCAGTTCTTGCAGATGGCAAAGCCCGTCGTCGGATCGTAGATCGGCATATCGTATTCGTCGTGGATCGTGACCATGCGCTTGCAGAAACTGCAGCGATGCTGTGTGGTTTTGGTATCGTTTTCCATATTCAGACATCCTTTCTGTAGGATTGTTGGTATAATCGTTTGTATACAAGAAAAAACATTACCGCTGGGTAATGGTCTCTAAGCCTATTATCTCTTATTGTCTCTTTTTTTTCAAGCAGATTTTGTTTTTGACCGGGATACAGGGCAGATAATGCCTTGCATCTCATAAAGGCACGTGATATAATAGACCGGTAATGGACGTAGTGACGTCTGTTTCCAAGCCAAAAACTGACTGGCTTTCCCCCGTAGACGGGGAGCTAGGTCTAAACCAAGCCTGCGCCTAGCGGGCTTGTATCCATTCCCAGTTCCTGGGGGGAAAGAGAGGTGTATAGAATGAAGAAGGGTATCCATCCGGATTACTACGAAGCTACCGTTATCTGCGGCTGTGGCAACACGTTCAAGACGGGTTCCACGAAGAAAGAGCTTCGCGTCGATGTCTGCTCCAAGTGCCATCCGTTCTTCACGGGTCGTCAGCGTGACGTCCAGGCAGGCGGCCGCATCGAGAAGTTCAACAAGCGCTATCACAAGCAGTAAGATGCAGCAGGATGAAGCAGAGCAGAGAAATCTCGCTCTGCTTCATTTTATATATGAAAGAATCTACAGACAAAATACAGCAGCTGAGCGTATTGTAAAGAGTAAAGAAAAGAATGTTGGTTTTGTTTTTTGACATACAGGGGGTCCGATTATGGGCAATCATTTAATGGTGGGCGGCCAGGCCGTCATCGAAGGGGTCATGATGCGCGGGCCGAAGCTCACGGCTACGGCGGTGCGCGACCCGGCAGGCAGGATCCAGGTGGAGACGAAGGATGTGCATTCCATCTCTGACCGCTATCCCATCCTCAAAAAGCCGATGCTGCGCGGCACAGTGTCGCTGGTGGAATCCTTGGTCATCGGCATCCGCTCGCTCTCGTATTCGGCCAAGATGGCCGGCGAGGAGGAAGAGCAGCTGTCGGATAAGGAGATGGCCGGCACGATCATCTTTGCGCTCGTGCTCGCGAGCATCCTGTTCATCGCCATCCCGACGGGCGCGGCAAAGTTCTTCCATTTTGTTACGGAAGACCCGTTTTTCCTGAATCTCATGGAAGGTTTCCTGCGCCTGGCAATCTTCCTGGCTTATATCTGGGGCATCTCGCGCATGAAGGACATCCGCCGCGTGTTCCAGTATCACGGGGCCGAGCACAAGACCATCCATTGCTATGAGGCGGGGCTGCCGCTGACGGTCGAGAATGTGCAGAAGTTCTCCCGGCTGCATCCGCGCTGCGGCACAAACTTCCTGCTCATCGTCATGCTCGTCTCGATTTTCGTCTTTGCCTTCCTGGGCTGGCCAAATCTCGCGGAGCGCATCGTGAGCCGCATCGTGCTGCTGCCGGTCGTGGCGGGCATTTCGTATGAGATCATCCGCCTTGCGGGCCGCAGCGAGAATCCCATCATCCAGACGGCCATCAAGCCGGGCCTCTGGCTCCAGTATCTGACGACGCGTCCGCCGCAGAACGATATGGTGGAAGTGGCCATCGAGTCGCTGAAGGCCGTGCTGCCGCCGGAAGAGATCCGCGAGGGCACGGGCGAATATCGCTATCCGGAACGCATGGAGGCGGCTGCAGAGGATGAAACGGAGATCGGCGTGCCAGCGGCTGCTTCTGTGGAGACGGCTCACTGAGGCGGATCGTGCGTCTGCGCGTCGGATATGGAAAAATGCAAGGCGGAAGATGAGGTGAAAGGACTTGCTGGAGAAGCTCCAAGCAGTAGAAGACAAATACCGGGAGCTGGAGTCGCTCATTAGCGACCCCGCAACTATGGCGGACATGACGAAGTGGCAGCATTATACGAAGGAGCATGCGGCGCTTTCGCCAATCGTGGAGGAATTCCGCACGTACAAGCGCGTCGTCAAGGGCATCAGGGAAGCCAGGGCGATGTTTGCGGAGCCGCTTGACGGTGAGATGCGCAAGCTCGTCGAGGAAGAGCTTGCGGAGCTCACGTCAAAGAAGGAAGAACTCGATGCACGGCTGCCCGTCCTGCTGCTGCCGAAGGACCCCAATGACGACAAGAACGTCATCGTGGAGATCCGCGGCGGCGTGGGCGGCGAGGAGGCGGCGCTTTTTGCCGGCGACCTCTTCCGCATGTATTCGCGCTATGCGGAGAAGAAGGGCTGGAAGGTCGAGGTCATGACGAGCAATGCGACGGGCATCGGCGGCTTCAAGGAAATCACGTTCCTGGTCAACGGCCATGGTGCGTATTCCCGGCTCAAATATGAGAGCGGCACACACCGCGTCCAGCGCGTGCCGGTCACGGAATCCGGCGGCCGCATTCATACTTCCGCCGCCACGGTTGCTGTGCTGCCGGAAGCGGAGGATGTGGAGGTGGACATCAATCCGTCGGACCTGCGCATCGATACGTACTGTGCATCGGGCGCGGGCGGCCAGTACGTCAACCGCACGGAGACGGCCATCCGCATCACGCATCTGCCGACGGGCATCGTCGTGCAGTGCCAGGACGAGAAGTCGCAGCTCAAGAACAAGGAAAAGGCCATGAAGGTCCTGCGTGCGCGCATCCTCGACCAGGCCCGTCAGGAGCAGGAGGAGGCCGTGGCGGCGGACCGCCGCAGTCAGGTGGGCTCCGGCGACCGCAGCGAGCGCATCCGCACATACAATTTCCCGCAGGGACGCGTGACAGACCATCGCATCGGCCTGACGCTCCATAAGATCGACGCCATCCTGAACGGCGAACTCGATGAACTCATTGCGGCGCTCATCACGGCTGACCAGGCGCAGCGTCTCAGAAAGGTGGATGCCAATGAATGACCGGATCTGGACCATCGGCCGCATCCTCAAGTGGACCGAGGGTTACTTTGCGGAAAAGGGGCTGGAATCCCCGCGGCTCGATGCCGAAGTCCTGCTCTCCCATGTGCTGAAGAAACAGCGCATCTATCTCTACGTGCATTTTGACGAGCCCTTGCAGCCGGAGGAGCTGGCTGCCTACCGCGAGATGGTGAAAAAGCGCGTCATGCATGTGCCCGTTGCCTATATCCTGGGCGAACGGGAATTCATGGGGCTGACGTTCAAGGTCACGCCGGACACCCTGATCCCGCGGCCCGATACGGAAATCCTCGTGCAGGCGGCCATTGACCGGCTCAAGGCGATGCCAGCATCGGATGATACGGCCCTGCACATCGCCGATATCGGCACGGGCACGGGCGCCATCTGCCTTTCCGTTCTCCATTACCTGCCGCAGGCGACGGCGGAGACGGTTGACATCTCGCCGGCGGCTCGTGCCGTGGCGGAAGAGAACGCCGAGCAGCTGGGCCTTGCGGACCGCATCACCTTCCATACGGGCGACCTCCTGGCGCCGCTCGCGGGCCGGACGTTCGCCGCCATCCTCTCGAATCCTCCGTATATCCCTGAGGCCGACATCGGGACTCTGGCCCCGGAAGTGCGCACGAAAGAGCCGCATACGGCCCTTTCCGGCGGAGCGGACGGCCTTGATTTTTACCGTCGTCTCGCGGCAGAAGCACCGCAGATGCTTGCACCAAACGGTTTCCTCGCCTTCGAGGTCGGCATCCACCAGGCCCAGGACGTCGCCGCCCTCGCCAAGGCCAATCCCCTGATCGGCAAGATCGAGATCCTCCCCGACTACGCCGGCATCGACCGTGTGGTCGTAGCCTGGAGAAAGGAATGAGGTGAGATGTATCATAAAGCGTCACTCAAGCAGTTGTCACAGAACTTGCGATCCAATATGACGAGAGAAGAACGTCATTTGTGGTATGATTTTTTATGCATGCTGCCGCAGCGCTTCAAGCGACAGGTACCAGTGCGCCGATACATCTTAGATTTTTATTGTCCGTCCTGCCGTTTGTCTGTTGAATTGGACGGAGCGCAGCATTATGAACCGGAACAATTGACATACGACCGCCAGCGAACGAAGATTCTTTCTCAAGAGGGAATTCGTGAGCTGCGCTTTACAAATCGCGAAATCCATGAGAATTTTTACGGCGTCTGCGAGAAGATTCGTCAAGTTTTGGAAGAGATCGAAAGGGGCCCTTTTCCGCCGCTTTGAGGTCCCGCTTCTCCCTGCGGGCTATAGCGCTAGACAGAGCTTGTCATTTGTTTTGTTCGAATTCTGCAAGTCCATGGACCTCTTCCACCGCTGCGCGGTCCCCCTTCTCCCTGCGGGGAGAAGGCTTTGGGCTCGTACTTTTCGGTTATTTGCGAGCGTGACAAGGCGCGCAGCCTTCCCCGCGCACGGGGAAGGTGGCCCGAAGGGCCGGAAGAGGTCCTTGAGCTAGCGGGAAAGAACGATGCTTGACTGTAAGTCTTTGCACGCGGCGCAGCCCCGCGCACGGGGAAGGTGGCCCGAAGGGCCGGAAGAGGTCCTTGAGCTAGCGGGAAGGACCGATGCTTGACTGTAAGTCCTTGCATGCGGCGCAGCCCCGCGCACGGGCGCGAAGCGCGGGATGCCGGGGGCATCCCCGGAGAAGGTGGCCCGAAGGGCCGGAAGAGTCCTTGGGATTTTTATAGATGATAGGGTAGGTGGCAGATATGCAGACAGAAATCGTGACGATAACGGATGTGAACGCGCAGCAGGAAGAACTCCGGCGGGCGGGGAAGATTCTGCGGGGCGGGGGGCTCGTGGCTTTTCCGACGGAAACGGTCTATGGGCTTGGCGCCAACGGGCTTGACGCGGAAGCCTGCGCGCGCATCTATGAAGCGAAGGGGCGTCCCTCGGACAATCCGCTGATCCTGCACGTGGCGGACCGCGCCATGATCGCGACCATTGCCGCCGAAGTCACGCCGATGGCCGAAAAACTCATCGCGGCCTTCATGCCGGGCCCCATCACGCTGATCATGAAACGCAAGGATATCGTGCCGGACCGCATCACGGGCGGACTTGACACCGTCGGCATCCGCATGCCGGAACATCCCGTCGCACGCGCCATGATCCGGGCAGCCGGCGTGCCCGTGGCAGCACCTTCGGCCAATATCTCCGGCCGTCCGAGCCCGACGACGGCAGCCTCCGTGCTGCGCGACATGGCGGGCCGTATCCCTATGATTCTCGACGGCGGCGCCTGTCATTTCGGTGTGGAATCCACCATCGTCGACTGCACGGGGCCTGTCGCGACCATCCTGCGTCCCGGTGCCATCACGCGTGAGATGCTGACGGAAGTCCTCGGCGGCTGCCGCCTCGACCCCGCTATCGTCGGGGCCAAGGTCGTGCCCAAGGCTCCCGGCATGAAATACAAGCATTATGCGCCGAAAGCTCCGCTGACGCTGCTCGAAGGAGATCCAAAGGGCATGCCTGCCGCCTTCCGCCGCACCGTGCGCCGCCTCCAGCAGGAGGGCCACACGGTCGGTGTCCTCGCGAGCCACGAGGTCGTGACGGCACTCCAGGACCTCGTGCCGCAGGAACTGCTGGCGGATTACGGCCCGCAGGGAGACCTTCTGACGATTGCCGCCCATATTTATGAAGAGCTCATCGCCTTCAACGATACGCCGGCCGATGTGCTGCTCGGCGAGGGCACGACGGACAAGGGCCTCGGCCTTGCCATCATGAACCGTCTGCACAAAGCCAGCGGCTTTCATTCACTCAGGATCTGAACCGGACGATTACAGCTGCACCGCAGCAGGAAGAGTCTTCTGCCGCCTGTTCCATGGGACAGGCCGCGCAGAAACTCGCCTGCGGCGGTATTTTTTTTGATTCGTCTGTGGTACAATGGTAAACAGTAGAGTGACTGTAGAAAGGTGGAACAGCAGCATGAACATCACGATTGGCAGCGACCACGGTGCCGTGGCCCTCAAGGAAGAAGTCAAGATGGTCCTGAAGGAATATGAGGATATCAAGGTGACGGATGTCGGCACCTTCGGCACGACCTCCGTTGATTATCCGGATATTGCTGAGAAGGTCTGCGCAGACGTCGTCAGCGGCAAGGCTGACCGCGGCATCGTGCTCTGCGGCACGGGCATCGGCATCTCGATTGCAGCCAACAAGATCAAGGGCATCCGCTGCGCGCTCTGCAACGACGTGTATTCGGCCAAGATGTCCCGCCAGCACAACAATGCCAACGTCCTCGCCATGGGCGGCCGCGTGCTGGGCTTCGGTCCTGCAGGTGAGATCGTCCGCGCCTGGGTGGAAGGCGAGTTTGAGGGCGGCCGCCATGAGCGCCGCATCAACAAGATCGCCGCACTTGAGGAAAAATAAGAGTACAATTGCTTTTTGCTCTGTCAATGACCACTGTAAGGAGGCCCACAATGGATTTAATGGAATCGCTCAAACAGTCTGACCCCGAAGTATCGGCAGCAATCGATAAGGAGCTTAATCGTCAGCGTACGAAACTCGAGCTCATCGCTTCGGAGAACATCGTCTCGAAAGCCGTGATGGAAGCCCAGGGCAGCGTGCTCACGAACAAGTACGCGGAAGGATATCCGGGCAAACGCTATTACGGCGGCTGCGAATTCGTCGATGTCGTCGAACAGCTGGCCATTGACCGCGCCAAGAAGCTCTTTGGCGCTGCGTACGCGAACGTGCAGCCGCATTCCGGCGCACAGGCCAACATGGCCGTTTTCTTCGCCCTGCTGCAGCCGGGCGATACGGTCATGGGCATGAACCTCACGGACGGCGGCCATCTCACGCATGGCAGCCCCGTCAACATGAGCGGCAAGTACTTCAAAATCGTGCCGTACGGCGTTGACAAGGAAACGGAACGCATTGACTACGATGCCCTCGAGAAGAAGGCGGAGGAATGCAAGCCGAAGCTCATCGTCGCCGGTGCTTCCGCCTATGCGCGCATCATCGACTTCCCGCGCCTCGCGGACATCGCGCACAAGGTCGGCGCTTACCTCATGGTCGACATCGCACACATTGCCGGCCTCGTGGCAGCCGGCCTTCATCCGAGTCCGGTCCCGTACGCCGATGTCGTCACGACGACGACGCACAAGACGCTGCGCGGTCCTCGCGGCGGCATGATCCTCTGCAAGGACGCTGAATTCGGCAAGCAGTTCAACAAGGCCGTATTCCCCGGCATCCAAGGTGGCCCGCTCATGCATGTCATCGCGGCCAAGGCCGTAGCGCTCGGCGAGGCCCTGCGTCCGGAATTCAAGGAATATGCGGCACAGACGATCAAGAACGCCAAGGCTCTGGCTGAAACGCTCCAGAACGACGGCTTCCGCATCGTTTCGGGCGGCACGGACAACCACCTGATGCTCGTCGACCTCACGAGCAAGAACATCACGGGCAAGGAAGCGCAGACGGTCCTCGACGAAGTCAACATCACGTCGAACCGCAACACGATCCCGTTCGAGCCGCGCTCCCCGTTCGTCACGAGCGGCATCCGCCTCGGCTCGCCGGCACTGACGACGCGTGGCTTCAAGGAAGACGATATGCGCGAAGTCGGCAACATCATCGCGCTGGTCCTCAACAATCCGACGGACGAAGCGGCCAAGGACGAAGCACGCCGCCGTGTGGCTGCTCTTTGCGCTAAATATCCGCTTTACGAATGAGAACAAGGGGGCAGAAGAAATATGGCTGAAGAACTCAACGTCCATGTCATCGATCATCCGCTGATCCAGCACAAGCTCACGCTGATGCGCATGAAGGAAACCGGCACGAAGGACTTCCGCGAGCTTCTCGAAGAAATCGCCATGCTCATGACATACGAGATTACGCGCGATTTCCCGCTCAAGGAAATCGAGATTGAGACGCCGGTTGCCAAATGCAAGGCCAAGGTGCTTGCCGGCAAGAAAGTCGGCGTCGTGCCCATCCTGCGCGCGGGCCTCGGCATGCTCTCGGGCGTGGCCAACATGATCCCGGCCGCACGCGTCGGCCATGTCGGCATGTACCGCGATCCGAAGACGCTCAAGCCGGTGGAATACTACTGCAAGCTGCCGAGCGACGTGGCGGAGCGCACGCTCATCGTCGTCGACCCGATGCTGGCGACGGGCGGCAGTGCCTCGGCAGCCCTGACGCTGCTCAAGGAAAAAGGGGCAAAGTCCCTGATCCTCATGTGCCTCGTGGCTGCGCCGGAGGGCATCCGCGTCATCAACAAGGAACATCCGGATGTGCCGCTTTACGTGGCTGCCGTTGATGAACGCCTCAACGACAAGGGCTATATCGTACCGGGTCTCGGCGATGCCGGTGACCGCATCTTCGGTACGCTCTGAGCATCCAACGCATAAGAATGGCCCCTCCCGCCAGGCTGCTGTCTGTTGAGAGGGGCTTTCTGGATTTGACTATCATGATAAAGGAGTTTTTATTTTGAGTAATTTAGAAGTGGGTATCGTTGGCCTGCCGAATGTCGGCAAGAGCACGCTTTTCAATGCCATCACGAAGGCCGGTGCAGAGGCGGCGAACTTCCCGTTCTGCACGATCGAGCCGAACGTCGGCGTCGTGGCCGTGCCGGATCCGCGCCTGCAGGTACTCCATGAGATGTACAATTCCAAGAAGACGACGCCGGCTACGGTCCGCTTCGTCGACATCGCCGGCCTCGTCAAGGGCGCATCCAAGGGCGAGGGCCTCGGCAACAAATTCCTCGAGCACATCCGCCAGGTCGATGCCGTCGCGCATGTCGTGCGCTGCTTTGTCGACCCGAATATCACGCACGTCGAGGGCGGCATCAATCCGCTGCGCGACATCGACATCATCCAGACGGAACTCTGCCTGGCTGACCTCGAGATCGTTGAGAAACGCATCATGAAGCTCGCCAAGATCGCGAAATCCGGCAACAAGGAAGCGAAGGTAGAGGACGAAATCCTGCGCCGCATCAAGGCTGCACTCGACGAAGGCACGCCGGCCCGCCAGGTCGATCTTTCGGATGATGACCTTGAGCTCATCAAGGAAATGAACCTCCTGACGCTCAAGCCGACGCTCTACGTGACAAATGTCGCCGAGGATGAAGTCGCGACGGCTTACGACGAGAATCCGTACGTGCAGCAGGTCAAGGAATACGCAGCCAAGGAAGGTGCAGAAGTCGTGGCCATCTCGGCCAGGGTTGAGTCGGAAATCGCCGAACTCGACCCTGAGGAAGCCAAGGCGTTCCTCGAGGACCTCGGCGAAACGGAGAGTGGCCTCGACCGTCTCATCAAGGCTGCTTTCGATCTCCTGGGCCTCCAGACGTTTCTGACGGCCGGCCCCGATGAATGCCGTGCCTGGACGATTGTCAAGGGGACGACGGCACCGAAGGCTGCCGGCAAGATTCATACGGATTTCGAACGCGGCTTCATTCGTGCCGAAATCGTCAATTACGATGATCTCGTAGCTGCCGGCAGCGTGGCCGCAGCTCGCGAAAAAGGACAGGTTCGCGTCGAAGGCAAGGACTATGTCATGCAGGACGGCGACGTCGTTAACTTCCGCTTCAACGTTTGATGGAAACTGTCCCCTCTGGGGGGCTCGGAAGGAGCGGGATGACGGTGACATTGGGCCGTAAGGGCAAAAAGGGGGCATGACCCCTTCAGACGGCTGGCGCCGCCAGCTTCCCAAAAGGAGAAGCCTTCCCTAAAAAGAAAAGCCGCCTGGACTTGATTTTGCAGGCGGCTTTTCTCATGCCTTTATTGGTGTGTCGTATATAGTTCGGGGCGGCGGTCGGCGCGTACCGGGATATCCTGGCGGATATGGCGGCAGAGCACGGGGCGCAGGTTCGCCGTGAGGATGGACTGCTCCGTATCGGCCTCGGCCAGGATCTCACCCCAGGGATCGATGATCGCCGAATGACCGGCTAGGTGATTGCCCTGTTCGTCCGTGCCGGCCTCGTTGGCTGCGACGACGAACATCTGGTTCTCGATGGCCCGTGCGCGCGTCAGGACCCGCCAGTGTGTCAGACGGCTCTCCGGCCAGGCGGCCGGCAGGAACAGGATGTCGATGCCGGAGAGTGCCAGCTTCTGGATGAATTCGGGGAAGCGCAGGTCGTAGCAGATCGCGAAGCCGCATTTCACGCCGTCGAGCTCGCAGGTGACGAGCTGGCTGCCCGGCTGGAAATCCTTTGCTTCGCCGCTCGGCGAGAACAGATGGACCTTGTCGTACCGCGTCACAAGATCGCCGAGCCGGTCGTAGACGAAACAGGTGTTGTAAACCTTCGGGCCTTCCTTGTCTGTGGCGACATTGGCGACAGTGCCGCCGACGATGTTGACGCCGTAGTGTGCGGCGAGCAGGGCGAGCGTCTGGCGCGCCTCACGGCCGTCGCGGTCTGCAAGCGGCGCGATGGGCTTCGGGTAAAAGCCGAGGCGCCAGAGCTCGGGCAGCACGAGTACATCCGGCTTGTCACGCATGGCATCCTTGGCCATGGCCTTGAGCGTGGCGATATTGGCTTCCGGGCGCCCAAAGGCGACCGGCATCTGTAGAATAGAGACTTTCATGGGAGAATCTGTCCTCCTTATTGATACCCTGTCCTTTAAAGAAAGGAGCACTTGATTATGGCAAATCCAACGTATGCCGTCGGGGATATCGTGCGCATGAAGAAAGCACATCCCTGCGGTTCGCATGAATGGGAAATCCTGCGCACAGGCATGGATTTTCGTCTGAAATGCCAGGGCTGCGGCCATCTCGTCATGATGCCGCGCACAAAATTCGAACGCCTCGTCCGCGAAATCGTGCATCATGTCGAAGCCGTCGAATAAACCGTTTTTATTGTACCACAGTTTTTTCGTGAGCGCGCATGATTTTCTTTCCTGTTGTATCCGAATTCTTATCGAAGAATTAATCTTTAATGAGAAAACTTGCTTCTCCGCAGATGGTATGCTAATATAAGCATGTTGTTCGTACCGGATAGACGGGAAAGGGACAGGCTGAGGAAACATGGCAACTCATGGTTGTCCTCCTGTGAAACGGTTAGAGCAACTCGTTGTTTTTTCTGTTTTATGAAGGAGGAGTTTCTCATGAAGAAGACTCTCGTATCCGCACTGACGACGGCTCTCGTTGTCGGCGCTGCCAGCACGACGTTTGCTGCTGCCAACCCGTTCTCCGATGTACCGGCTGACCACTGGGCTTACGACGCTGTATCCCAGCTTGCAGCTGACGGTGTCATCGAAGGCTATGGCGACACGACGTTCCGCGGCAACCAGAACATCACGCGTTATGAGATGGCTCAGATGATCGCCAAGGCTATGGCCAAGAGCGATGTCTCCGCTGCTGATAAGGCCCTCATCGACAAGCTCGCTGCTGAGTTCTCCGATGAGCTCAACAACCTCGGTGTTCGCGTCAGCAACCTCGAGCGCAATGCTGATAAAGTAAAGTGGACGGGCGAGGCTCGTTACACCTACACGAGCACGCGCGATGAGCAGGCTAATGGCTCCCAGAAGAAGGACAACACGGATAAGCTCCAGTTCCGTCTCTATCCGACGGCTGAAGTCAACAACAACTGGCATGTAAAGGCTCGTCTGACGGCTTCCACGCTCATGGACAAAGATGCAGGCAAGGATGACAGTGATAAAGTTGAACTGACGTATGTCTATGCAGACGGCCAGTACAACAACTTCGACGTCAAACTCGGTAAGATGCCGCTGTACTCTGTTGCCGATGACGGCCTCGTAGTCGATGACTTCTTCTCCGGTGCTCAGGTTAACTTCGGCAAAGACCTCAAGGCTACGCTCGAAGCTGGCCGTTATGACCTCGACCGTGCACAGGATAACTTCAAAGATGCTGTTAAAGAATCCACGGCTGACAAAGCTGCGAACTACCAGGGCATTGAGCTCAACTACGGTCCGAACAAGTTCCGTATGGGTGCTTCCTACCGTCATTTCAACAGCGCAGCCTTCAAGGATGTTGACAACTATCGCAACGGCACGTCCCAGTCTGACGATGCCAACATCTGGTCCGTTGGTGCTGGTTACAGATTCGACCACAACTGGGATCTCTTCGGTGCTTTCGCTCAGAACACGGAAGCTGACAACAACGATACGGCTCACAGCATCCAGCTCTCCTATAAGGGCACGGATATTGCCAACAAGGGCACGTGGGGCGCTTATGCCGCTTATCGTTACCTCGGCAACAACGCTGTCGTCCTGCCGACGTATGATACGGCTCACAGCCATGTCAACGAGAAGGGTTGGGAAGTCGGTGCAAGCTACGTTCCGTTCACGAACGTCTACACGGCTATCGAGTACTTCGACGGCAAGACGCTCGACACGGATCGCGATGCCAAGACGCTGTTCGGCCGCGTAAGCTTCTTCTTCTGATAACGGCTTCCGTTTTCGGATTTCCAAGCAACAAATACGAAGAGACCTTCCTGCGGGAAGGTCTTTTTTTGTGCGCGTGATATGAACAAATTTTAGAATAATATTAGAAAATGTATTGCCGAAAAATTTAAACCATGATACAATAAATACAATCACTGCTGAACAAGAAGCTTGAAAAGCCTGAGGAAACAAGGAAACTCGGCATACGAGCGGACATAGACGGCAGTGAGAAGGATTACATCTTTACTCGTATTTGAAAAGGAGTTGTCCTCATGAAAAAGACACTGGCAACCACACTGACGACAGCGCTGGTCATTGGCGCAGCCTCTACGACGTTTGCAGCAGCAAACCCCTTTTCCGATGTACCTGCCGACCACTGGGCGTATGATGCGGTGACGCAGCTTGCACAGGACGGCGTCATCGAAGGCTATGGCGATACGACCTTCCGCGGCAATCAGAGCATCACGCGCTACGAGATGGCACAGATGGTCGCAAAGGCCATGGCACGCACGGATGTATCGGCCAGCGACAAAGCCCTGATTGACAAGCTCGCAGCTGAGTTCTCCGATGAGCTCAGCAATCTCGGCGTGCGCGTCGCGAACCTCGAGCGCAATGCCGACAAGGTCAAGTGGACCGGCGAGGCCCGTTACCGTTACTGGAGCCGCCGCGTAGAAGATCGCGAGGCTTCGGGCCATAATGGTGATGGTAAGGATAAGCAGAACAAAGACACCCTGCTCTTCCGTCTGTATGCCACGGGTGAGATCAATGACAACTGGCGTGTTGTCGGACGTCTCGATGCCACGACGAATATGACCACCGACAACGGCGGCTCGGGTAAGACTGATAATGTTAAGCTCACGCGTATCTTTGCACAGGGTGACTACACGAACTTCCAGGTCCGCCTCGGCAAGCAGCCGTTCTTCTCGACCGAGACAAACGGTCTGCTCTTCGATGGCAACTTCAGCGGTGCCGGCGTCACGTTCGGCAAACAGCTCAAAACGACGCTCGAAGCTGGTCGCTGGACCCTTGATAATGCCGGCGATGTTATGGCTGCAGTTTCTGCGAAAAATGACCAGGCAGCCAATTACCAGGGCATCATGCTCAACTATGCACCGTATAAGCTCACGCTCGGCGCAGGCTACCGTCACCTCAGCAGTGATGCGTTCAAATCGGTTCCTTCCTACAGCAACAGCAAGGATGTCGCCGATCGTGAGGATTCGGCACAGATCTGGTCGTTCGGCGCTGCATATCGTTTCGACCGCAACTGGAACCTCGAAGGCGCATATGCCGAGAACACGAAGGCCGACAACTTCAAGACGGCTCATAATATCCAGCTTTCCTACAAGGGCGCAAACCGGGCCAATGCCGGCAGCTGGGGTATGTACGCCGCTTATCGTTACCTCGGTGAGAACGTCGCGGTGAACTCCACGTACGACACGTTCCTCAACAATACGAAGGGTTGGGACTTCGGTGTAGATTACACGCCGCTCAAGAACACGTACGCCGCCGTCTGGTACTTCGACGGCAAGCAGCTCGCAAATGACAAGAGCGCCAAAGTCCTCTACGGCCGTCTGAGCTACTACTTCTGATTTTTGGGTATCCCTCCATTTCCAATATAGCAACAAACAGGAAAAGCGCAGCCATTCGCCATGTGGCTGTGCTTTTTCTGTGCACGTTTGGCAGGAAACGAGTATAATGGAGGCAGTATACGATATCAGGAGGGATAATCATGAAGAATAAGAAGATGTGCCTGGCCCTGGGGCTGGCAATTTATTTGGGCAGTGCGCAGCTGCCGGGGGTATCGCTGGCCGCGGCTCAGCCGGATGTGGCCGTAGCAGCTCAGATGACGGCCGCAGCCGTGACGGCAGGCGAGCCGGGCGCGATTGACGCAGCGAAGTATGCGGGCTATATTTGGCGGCTCGATGCGAAGAACCGCGAGCAGCTGCCGCGCAACTTCCGCACGGTGAATTCTGCGTATCGCATGGATGTCGATCTCAAGAAAACAGGGAAGGATTTCGTGGCAAAGCCGACGCGTGAAGGGCTGTCGAAGCTCAATATGTCGGGCAGTGCGCAGTTCTCGGCGGGGGAGCTGGCCGTCATGGTGCCCGTGCTCAAGGCGCAGGCCAAAGGCCCCATCTACATCGTGGATCTGCGTCAGGAAGCACATGGCTTCGTCAATGGAGATGCCGTCAGCTGGTACGGGGCGCACGACTGGGGCAATATCGGCAAGACGCATGCCGAGGCCCTGAAGGATGAACATGCGCGCCTGCGCCGCATCCGCGGCAAGGTCGTGACGGTCGCGAAGCTCAATGGCGACAAGAAGCCCATCCTGCCGCGCCACGTCAAGGCGGAGCAGGTCATGGACGAGCAGCAGCTGGTCAGGAAGAACGGCCTGCGTTACTATCGCATCACGGCGACGGATCATATCTGGCCATCACCGGAACATATCGATGCCTTCATCGCTTTTTCGCGCAAGCTGCCCAAGGACGCTTGGCTCCATTTTCATTGTCAGGCCGGGCAGGGCCGTACGACGACTTACATGGCCCTTTATGACATGATGAAGAATCCGCAGCTGCCGCTCGCGGACATTGTCTCGCGCCAATACCTGCTGGGCGGTGCGGACATCTCGTACACCATTGCGCAGCCGAAGCCGGGCCAGTGGAAAGCGCCGTATTACGAAGAAAAGGCCAGGATGCTGCCGAAGTTCTACGCCTACGTGCAGGCGAACTATGCTGACGGGTTCCGGACGACCTGGAGCCAGTGGCTCAGGGAACATCCGGAGACATAAGAGACTGGCGAAGATTCGTTCTTATCGTGATTTAAGCGATATTTTACTCACCCTTAATGGTAATTGACTCAGTCAAGTATTATAATGAAGTTGTTCCAAGGGAAGGAAGCAAGGAAGAGCCGAGGAAACATGGCCACTCTGATTTCTCCTGCCTCCAGCCTGCGGAACAGCCGGCTTTCCAATAGGGGAAAGCGCTCCGCTAGGGCATAGACCCTGCATAAAAGGAGGAATTCATTATGAAAAAGACTCTTGTATCTGCATTGACGACGGCTCTTGTTGTCGGTGCTGCCAGCACGACGTTTGCCGCTACGAACCCGTTCTCTGATGTCCCGTCTGACCACTGGGCATACGATGCCGTAACCCAGCTTGCCGCTGATGGCGTCATCGAAGGCTATGGCGACACGACGTTCCGTGGCAACCAGAACATCACGCGTTATGAGATGGCTCAGATGATTGCGAAGGCCATGGCCAAGAGCGATGTCTCCGCTGCCGACAAGGCGCTCATCGACAAACTCGCTGCTGAGTTCGCCGATGAACTCAACAACCTCGGCGTTCGCGTCAGCAACCTCGAGCGCAATGCCGACAAGGTGAAATGGAACGGCGAAGCCCGCTACACCTACACGAGCACGCGCGACAAATCCAAGACGGACAGCAAGAGCAACGATGACGAGCTGCTGCTGCGTCTCGAGCCGTCGGCTGAGGTCAACGATCACTGGCACGTCAACGCCCGTCTCGATGCTTCGACGGACCTCGCCGAGGATAAAGGCGACGACAACCATGGCGGTTCCCAGGATACGAATGTGAAGTTGCAGCGCATCTGGGCAGAAGGCCAGTACGGCACGACGAACATCAAGCTCGGCAAGCTGCCAATGCAGATCGATGACAACCTGCTCTTCGATGATGAGATTTCCGGCGCCACCATCACGACGGGCAAGGATCTCAAAGTCACGCTGCAGGCCGGCCGTTTCGATCTCAATGGCGATACGAACAACGAAGCCGTCCAGAAAGCCGATGATGAAGCTGACGATGCTGCCAACATGCAGAGCATCGGCCTGCAGTACGGCAAGGATAAGTTCAGCATCGGCGCTGCTTACCATCATCTGAACAGCGATGCCTTCACGAAGATGGGCCCGTCCTACAAAGCCAGCGGCGATGAGGACAATGCCGATATCTGGAGCGCCAACCTCCACTATGCCTTCGACAAGAACGTCGCTCTCGGCGGCGTGTATGCCGAGAACACGAAGGCCGACGATTACAAGAAAGCCGGCACGGTCGAGCTCGACTACAAGGGCGCACAGCAGGAAAACAAGGGTACGTGGGGCGCTTATGCCGCTTACCGTTACCTCGGCCAGAACGTAGCCTTTGACCCGTCCTATGATGGCGCCTGGGCCGGCACGAAGGGCTGGGAAGTTGGTACGAACTACACGCTCTTCAAGAACACGGTCGCCAGCCTCAAGTACTTCAACGGCGAAAAGCTGGACAGCGGCAAGGATGCCGAGAAACTCTTCGGCCGCGTCGAGTTCTTCTTCTGATTCGACCATCCGTCTCCCCAATATTCCCCAATTCTCAATATGCAAAAGCCTTCCTGTTCATTCGGGAAGGCTTTTTTCTTCCGTAAGAAAAATTTGTGTCTGCTTCATAAAATCTTATCTTAAGATTGTAATATGTTTAACAATGTGTTAAAATAAAGCCTGAACGATAGAGAATCGGAAGATATGGAATTTGAGGAAACATGGATACTCATAAGGAACACATCTTCTGATGGCCTGTCGGGGCGTATTTTTATCTGTTTCAGAAGGAGGAGTTTCTTATGAAGAAGACTCTCGTATCCGCACTGACGACGGCTCTCGTTGTCGGCGCTGCCAGCACGACGTTTGCTGCTGCTAACCCGTTCTCCGATGTACCGGCTGATCATTGGGCTTACGACGCTGTATCCCAGCTCGCAGCTGACGGCGTCATCGAAGGCTATGGTGACACGACGTTCCGTGGCAACCAGAACATCACGCGTTATGAGATGGCTCAGATGATCGCCAAGGCTATGGCCAAGAGTGATGTCTCCGCTGCTGATAAGGCCCTGATCGACAAACTCGCTGCTGAGTTCTCCGATGAGCTCAACAACCTCGGCGTCCGCGTCAGCAACCTTGAGCGCAATGCTGATATGGTTAAGTGGAACGGCAAGGCTGAGTATACGTACAAGAGCATCCGCACGGAGCATGCCAAGGACAATGGCAAGGATCGTAGCAACTCCGACAAGCTCAAGTTCCGTCTTGAGCCGACGGCTGAAGTCAACAGCAACTGGCATGTAAAGGCTCGTCTCGATGCTACGACGCATATGAACAAAGATGCTGGCGTTGACGACAGCGATCAGGTCAAACTGCAGCGTGTCTATGCGCAGGGCGATTACGGCAACTTCCAGACGCAGCTCGGTAAGTTCGGCCTCTACACGCCGGAGCAGGGCCTCGTATTCGATGATGAGCTCTCCGGTGCCAATGTAACGTTCGGTAAAGACCTCAAGGCTACGCTTTATGCCGGCCGTCTCAATGTCAGTGATGACAAAGGCCTTTACAACAAAATCAAGAATGCTGATGATAAAGTAATCTTCAATGATGATGCTGCTAACTTCCAGGGCATCACGCTCCAGTATGCATCTCCGGCCAGCAAGTGGACGGGCGGCGCTGCTTACTATCATCTGAACAGCGACGGTTTCAAAGGTGTAACGGATTCCTTCAACAAGGGTGAAGCTTATACGAATGGCAAGAACGACGAGGATAACGCCAACATCTGGTCGGCAAACCTCGGCTACAACTTCGACAACACGAGCCGCCTGTTCGCTGCTTATGCCAACAACACCACGGCTGACAACCTCGACAAGTCTTGGCAGGTCATCTACAACTACAAGGGCGCTCAGGCTGCCAACAAGGGTTCTTGGGGCGCTTACGCGGCTTATCGTTACCTCGGCACCTACACGTCCGTCTTCGGCACGGAAGATGCTCAGAAGGTCGGCGCTAAGGGCTGGGAAGTCGGCATGAACTACACGCCGTTCAAGAACGTAGTTGCTCTGGCTAAGTACTTCAACGGCAAGAGCATTGACTCCGACCGCGATGTTGATACGCTCTGGGGTCGTGTCCAGTTCCTCTTCTAATTTCAGAGGCTGTACTGTGAATGACTGATAAGCAGGCATCTCATTCCGTCAGGAATGGGATGCCTGCTTTTTATCTTGTCAAAAATAAAAATAACGAACGTATTGTCCTGCTTTTCGCTGTTTTAACTTTTTGGAGTGGATGATTATCCAACTGTTTTATCTTTGTTTTTGCTTGATTGTGTAGGATTTTGATGCGAAGATGATAAAAAATCTTTGCCTGGATTAAGAAAAATTTGCCTTTGGATTGCAAAAAACTGAAAGTCATGCTACAATGTTAACTGACCGATAGGGAATCGGAGGAGTGTGTAGTCTGAGGAAACATGGACACTCATGAGGAACACACCTTCGGATAGCCTGTCGGGGCGTAAATTCATCTATTTTCAGAAGGAGGAGTTTCTCATGAAGAAGACTCTCGTATCCGCACTGACGACGGCTCTCGTTGTCGGCGCTGCCAGCACGACGTTTGCTGCTGCTAATCCGTTCTCCGATGTACCGGCTGACCATTGGGCTTACGACGCTGTATCCCAGCTCGCAGCTGACGGTGTCATCGAAGGTTATGGCGACACGACGTTCCGTGGCAACCAGAACATCACGCGTTATGAGATGGCTCAGATGATCGCCAAGGCTATGGCCAAGAGCGATGTCTCCGCTGCTGATAAGGCCCTCATCGACAAGCTCGCTGCTGAGTTCTCCGATGAGCTCAACAACCTCGGCGTCCGCGTCAGCAACCTCGAGCGCAACGCTGATATGGTTAAGTGGAACGGCAAGGTTGAGTACACGTACAAGAGCAATCGTAACACGGACGAAAGCTTGAAGAATAACAGCGACCACCTGCTGTTCCGTCTCGAGCCGACGGCTGAAGTCAACCAGAACTGGCATGTACATGCCCGTCTCGATGCTTCCACGGAAATGGACAGCGATTCCCCGGCTAAAGACACGGATGAGGACAAGGTTGATCTCAAGCGTGTATGGGCTCAGGGCAACTACAACAACTTCCAGGTCAAACTCGGTAAGTTCGCACAGATCGATGATGACAGCATCTTCGATACGACGTTCTCCGGTGCTGAAGTTTCGTTCGGCAACAAGGTAACGTTCACGGCTGGTGCTGGTCGTCTGAACTTTAGTGATTATTATGGTTCCGGCGAAGATAAGTATGCTCCGCATAAAATCGTTGATGATAATGCTGCTAACTATCAGTATGCTGGCCTTGGCTATGCTGACGGTAAGTTCGTCGGCGGTGTTGATTACCATCATCTCAACGCTGACAACTTCTACTATCTCAAAGATGGCCTGAAGAAGACTAGCGATAAGGATCTGAAGACTAACCGTACTAATAATGAGGATACGGCTAATATCTGGCTCGTCAAGGCTGCTTATCAGTTCGACAAGACAAACGGCCTGAACGGCTTCTATGCCAACAACACGTCGGCTGACGATCTTGACAAGGCTTGGAGCGCTCAGTACACGTACAAAGGAGCACAGGCTGAGAACAAGGGTACCTGGGGTGCTTGGGCAGCTTACCGCTACCTCGGTGACAACACGGCTCTGTTCTCCACGTTCGATGCACTTCTCCAGGGCCAGAAGGGCTGGGAGATTGGTGCGAACTACACGCCGTTCAAGAACGTCGTTGGTACGCTGCGTTATGGCAACGGCAAGGATATCTCCACGGATACGAAGGTTGAGAACCTCTTCGGCCGCATCGAGGTATTCTTCTAATCCCGCGATTAGCAGAATTCCCTTGCATATGAAAGACCTCCGCTTCGGCGGAGGTCTTTTTGCGTGCTCTTTCAGCAGAGGACAGTTTTTGCTTTGTGCGAATAGCCTTCTCCGCGCACGGAGAAGGTGGCCCGCAGGGCCGGAAGAGGTCCATGGGCATCTATGGTGGGAATGAGCGTGGAAAAAATCGTCTGTGCTTGACTTTTCAAGGGCGTGTAGTAAACTGATTAAGGAATGTAACGTTAGAGAAAAGGGGAGTTTTTCATGCCGAATCGTGCGGCTTGGGCGGAAATCGATCTGGGCGCTTTGAGACATAATTATGAGGAAATCAAGAAGAATATTCGCGGCGGCGCGAAGCTCTGTGCGGTCGTCAAGGCCGATGCCTACGGGCATGGTGCCGTGGCGGTCGCGCGTGTAGCCGTGGAAGCCGGGGCCGCGTATCTGGCGGTCGCGACGCTTGGCGAGGCCATTGAGCTGCGTGAGGCAGGCTTCACGACACCAATCCTTCTCCTGGGCCTCGTGCTGCCCGACGAGGCGCGCGATATTGTCGATTACGATGTGACGCAGGTCGTCTGCGAGCTGCCGCTCGCCGAGGCGATTTCCCGCGAGGCCGTGCGCCAGCACAAGGTGGCTAAGGTACACCTCAAGGTCGAGACGGGCATGGGCCGCATCGGCATCCGTCCGGAAGAAATCGGTGCTTTGGCCGCCGAGGTCAAGGCCCTGCCGAATATTGAAATCGAAGGCATGTTCTCTCATTTCGCCATGGCGGACAGCAGGGACAAGACGTACACGAAGGGCCAGCTCGTGAAGTTCGAGCAGGCGCTCAAGGCCGTCAAGGACGCCGGCGTTGACCTCAAGCTCCGCCATATCGCGGAGTCGGCCGCTATCCTCGAGATTCCCGAGGCACATTACGATATGGTGCGAGCCGGCGTCATCCAGTACGGGATGTGGCCGTCCGATGAAGTCACGCATCCGATTGATCTCAAACCGGTCATGAAGCTCTGCGCCAAGGTCGTCTTCATGAAGACTCTGCACAAGGGCGAGAGCATCGGCTACGGCCGTCAGTTCATCGCAGCGCGCGAGAGCCGCATTGCGACACTGCCAATCGGCTATGCGGACGGCTATATCCGCGCGTACGGCAATGGCGGCAGCGTTTCGTTCGGCGGCCGCCGCGCACCGATTGCGGGCCGCGTCTGCATGGATCAGGTCATGGTCGATGTGACGGATTTGCCGGATGTCAAGGAAGGCGATACAGCTGTACTGTTCGGCGATGACGATATCACGGCCGATGAAGCAGCCGGCTGGCTCAATACTATCAATTACGAGGTGACCTGCCTCGTTTCGCCGCGCGTGCCGCGCGTCTATAAGGGTTAAAAAATGCCATCTGCAGGAACTGGCTGAACCAGGCTGCAGATGGCATTTTTCTATGCAGGGATTTATCGGCAATCGTCAGGCCGTGCGGCGCTGATAGAGCGCGACGATGCCCTTGGCGATGTAGGGGAAGATGAGCATGATGAAGAGCAGGCGCGTGAGCTGGTAGGCGGTCATCGTGCTCGTGTCGGCACCGACGACGAGGGCCGTGATGCCCATCTCGGCGAGGCCGCCCGGCGCCGTGGCGAGGAAGGTCGTGGCAAGACTGGCGCCCGTCAGCTGGCTGATGAGGAGCCCCATGCACATGCTGACGACGAGCACGAGCAGCACGCCGCCGACGAGCACGGGCCCCATGCCGCGGTAGTCCTTGAGCTGCCGCAGGTTGATGCTGCAGCCGATATAGGAACCAACGCAGATCTGGGCGACATTGATGGCGTGGACGGGGACGAGCGGTGCGCTTTCTCCTGAGAGCAGGATGAAGACGATGGTCGCGAGCAGCGGTCCGAGCATTGTGGCGGTGGGCAGGTGGATGGCCCGGCCGATGATGGCGCCGACGATGGCGACGGTGGCAAAGAGCAGGGCCGTTTCATATGAGGCCGTGACGGGCACGGCGCTGCCTGAGGCGGCACCGCCTGCCGGCAGGACATGGGTGGCCAGGAACGGGATGGTGAAGACGACGGAGAGCATGCGCAGCGTCTGCATGATGGTGACGGCCGTGAGATCGGCGTCGGGAATCTCGTCAGCGAGGATGACCATCTGCGAGAGTCCGCCGGGGACGCAGCCTAAAAGGCAGCTCGTGAAGTTGATTGCCGTGTGGCGGAACATCAGCCAGGCCGTGAAGATGCCGGCGAGAACCGTGATCATGGTGGCCATCAGCATCAGGGGCAGCTGCGAGAGGATGGCCTGTCCCGTCTCAATCGTGAACGAGCGGCCCATCGCGTAGCCGAGCAGGATCAGCGCCGTGTTGCGGATGCCGAGCGGCCAGTGGAACGTGCGGCCGAGTACGAGGGAAGCGAGTGAGACGGCCGTGATCGGGCCGAGTGTCCATGGCAGCGGCGCGTTGATGGCGTTCATGAGGAAGCCGCCGACGATGGCAAGGCTGAGCGTCAGCAGGCAGTCCTGCCAGACTGCTGCCCGTGGGCGGCTGGCCGCAGCTTCTGTCTGCGAAAGAGTCGTTTCCCTGGCCGTATGTTCTGGTTCTGGGGTTGAAGCGTGCATGATGGTTGTCCTTACTTTACCTGATCCTGCCAGTAGGCGAGATCAGCAGCGTTCAGCGGCAGGTCGACGGTCTTGCCGTTTGGATAGGAAAATTCGCAGCGTACGGTTTTGGCATCGGCGATGGCCGACAGTGCGGCAGAGGGCAGGAAGACCGAGAGCTCATTCGTTTTCTGCCAGAGGCCGGACTTTTCCTGCTTGACGGCGGCCGTGAGCTCCCAGACCTTGTCGTCCGTGTAGAGCTTCAGGTGCGTGGACGGTTTCTCGCCGTCGTAGCGCGTATCCCAGATGGTGAATTTCGCGCTCGTGGCCGTGCCGTCTGAGCCGCGCAGACCCTGGAAATCGATGCGGCAGTAAGCTGAGAGGCTGTCTGCCGTGCGGTTGTCGTGACTCTCGCAGAAGGCCAGAAGACCGCCGAACGCCGCGACGATGACGAGCAGGATGATGATGGCATAACGTTTCATGAGAAAAACTCCTTTTCATTTTTTAATGATACTGCCCGTCTAGTATATCATGCCGGAGGAGCGATGCCAACAGCAGACGGGCATAAGAAAAGCGATGGCTGAAGCCATCGCTTTTGTGTTCTGTGCCGAACAATCTTATTTGATGCCAGCGCCATCGAGAGCACTGCGAACGCTCTTGGCAGCGTCGTACATCTTCTGGAGCTCGTCGTCCGTGAGATGTACTTCGAAGGAGCGAACGATACCATCTGCGCAGATCATGCGCGGGATGGAGAGAGCGACGTCGTTAATGCCATACTCGCCGTCGAGGACAGCGGAGCACGGCAGGATCGTGTGCTCATCATAGAGAACGGACTTGATGAAGCGGCAGGCAGCCATAGCGATACCTGTGTTCGTGAAGCCCTTGCGGTTGATGACGTCGTAAGCGACCTGTACGAGTTCCTGCTCAACAGCCTTCTTGTCGAGCTTCTCCGTCTTATGGAAGTACTCATCCATGTGCTCGAGGGAGAAACCAGCGCAGCCCGTAGTGGACCAGGCAACGAATGCGGCGTTGCCGTGCTCACCGAGAACATAACCGTTGATGTTCTTCGGGTCCACCTGGTACTTGTCGGCCAGGATGCGGCGGAAACGATACGTCTCGAGCATCGTGCCCGTGCCGAGGATGAGGTTGCGCGGATAATCGAACTGCGTGGAAACAACGTACGTAGCGACATCGAGCGGGTTCGTGATCATGATGATCATAGCCTCTTTCGTGCGCTTTACGATCTCGCCGAAGACGGACTGCATGATCTTAGCGTTCGTACCAGCGAGCTTCAGGCGGTCCGGCGTCTCACCCGGGCGGATGGACGGGCCTGCCGTGATGACGATGATGTTCGCATCTTTGCAGTCATCGTAGTCACCGAGGTGGAACTTGATGTTCGTGCTGTAAACGCAGCTCGTTGCATGGCTGGAGTCAACAGCTTCGCCCCAAGCTTTGTCCTGGTTGAGGTCGATGAGAGCGACTTCCGTTGCGAGCTGGAAGTCAGCAATCTTGTTCGCTACTGCAGAACCAACGTTGCTGGCGCCGATGACGACGATTTTTCTTCTGTTGTTCATTGTTTCGAAAACCCCCTGTAAATCGTAGCAAGAATATGTTCTAAGATATCCTTAAGTCAAGCTAATCGTATCATTCCCACAAGGCATTGTCAATGCGTATTTTAAAGAAACAAAAGCGGAAGTTTTCATAAAATTATCGTAAATTATCAAAAATAACATGAAACTTTGTCAATAGTTGGCGCACAAGCGAAAAACGGCCAGATTTCTGATTTTTTAAGGGGATTTCCCCATTGTAAAAGGCAGAATTTTATTATATAGTATACTTTTAGAAAAAGAAGATGCAGGAGGCTTTCCCGTTGGTTTTCAGCTGCTCATGCTACAATCTTTTTCGGACGATAATAACGATAATAAAGTTTATTCTGGAAGGGGATTACAATAAATGTTTGGTATGTCAATGGATATCGGTATTGACCTTGGCACGGCAAACGTGCTGGTTTATGTGAAGGGCAAGGGTATCGTGCTGCGCGAGCCGTCTGTCGTTGCCGTCGATAAGGATACGAACCGCGTGCTCGCCATCGGCGAGGAGGCGCGCCGCATGATCGGCCGCACGCCGGGCAACATCGTGGCCATCCGTCCGCTGCGTGAGGGCGTCATCGCCGATTACGACATCACGGAGAGCATGCTGCGCCATTTCATTGAAAAGGTGGTCGGCCGCAGCTTCGTCTTCCGTCCGCGCATCATGATCTGCATCCCGTCGGGCTGCACGATGGTTGAGCAGCGCGCCGTGCAGGAAGCTGCCGAGCAGGCCGGTGCCCGCCATACGCAGCTCATCGAGGAGCCGCTCGCAGCCGCTCTCGGTGCCGGCCTCGACATCGTGGAGCCGTGCGGCTCGATGATTGTCGATATCGGCGGCGGCACGACGGATATCGCCGTCATCAGCCTCGGCGGCATCGTCAACAGCGAATCGCTGCGCATTGCCGGCGATAAGTTCGATTCGGACATCATCGCCTACGTCAAGCGCGCGTTCAACCTCATGATCGGCGAGCGCACGGCGGAGGACATTAAGTTCAAGGTCGGCGCAGCCTTCCCGGAAGCCCGCAATGAGACGCTCGATATCCGCGGCCGCGACCTCCTGACGGGCCTGCCGAAGACCGTGCAGATCACGACGCCGCAGGTGGCTGAGGCTATCGGCGCTTCCGTCTCGCGCATCGTCGAATGTGTCAAGAAGGTCCTCGAGGAGACGCCGCCGGAGCTTTCCGCAGACATCATGGACCGCGGCATCATCCTGACGGGCGGCGGCGCGCTGCTCTTCGGCCTCGATGAGCTCATCCGCCGCGAGACGGATATCCCGACGGCTCTCGCCGACGACCCGCTTTCCTGCGTGGCTCTGGGCTGCGGCAAGGCACTCGACACGTTCTCCAAGTTCGACGGACGTGCCATGAACCTCAAAATCGGTAAATAAGGTTTCGCGGCCTTTCGGGGCGGGAGCTTGCTTCCGCCGCCGGAGGGCCGTTTGATGGTTTTGGGGCAGATGGACGGTATGTCCTGGTAAGGGGGAACTTATTCCATGAACCGTTTCTTGAAACGCGCCGCCGTGCTGGCAGCAGCGGCTGTTTTTTCGTGGCAGAGCCTGGCGTTTGCTGCGGATTTGACGACGGTGCGCTTTCATAGTGGCAGCGAGCATGATCGCGTGGTCTTTGATCTGTCGGAGCTGCCAAGTTACAAGGAGTCTTTGTCGGATGACCGGCGCACGCTGACGCTTGATTTTGCCGGCACGAAGGACAAGCGGCTGCAGAAGCTGCCGGTCAAGAGCAGCCGCATCGAGTCGATTTCGTATGCGTCCAAGGGCGGCCACCTGATCGTGACGATGCGCCTCAAGGCTGGCCTTGCGTATGACCTCCATACGCTCAAGAATCCGGTGCGCCTCTTCGTCGATGTCATGCCGTCGGGTGCGGCGGAATTCCAAACGAAGACGCCGACTGGCAGCGACCGCAAGGGACAGACGACGAAGCTTGCGGCTGGCACAGGCACGGCTGGCGCGAGTACGTCCGGCCAGGCCGGCACGATCGATGGCGATTACATCGAGGATGTGGCTCCGGGACTCACGAAGCATACGTACGTCTACTGGGATGATTACGGCAAAGTCTCGGCCTGGCTCATCGAAGCGGATCCCAGCAAATACGATTTGCGCCTGGTGCTTGCGAAAGGGAAGGTGCCCGGCCGTGAGACGGTCAGCGGCATCGCGGCGCGCGCGGGCGGCACAGCTGCCGTCAATGCCTCGTATTTTGCATCTTCCGGGGATATCCTCGGCGTGACCCGCATCAATGGGCAGACGGTCGGCACAACGTATTACACGCGCTCGGCTTTTGGCCTGCGCGCGGACGGCACGCCTCTTTTCGGCACGGTTTCCTACGATGGCAGCGTCACGATGGGCGGGGTCACGCAGCCTGTCGGCGGCGTGGACTGCGAGCGCGGCGCGGACAGCCTCATCATCTACAACCGTGCGTACGGCACGCATACGGATACGAATGAATACGGCCGCGATTACGTCGTGCGCGGCGGCCGCGTGACGGATATCCGCCAGAATGATGCGCCCATCCCGCAGGACGGCGTGGTCGTTTCCGTGCATGGCACCGTGGCCGATGCCTTTGCCGGTGTCCAGGTCGGCGATCCCGTGACGATCAGCGAAGATTTTGGCTCGTATTGGCAGGACGCTGTGACCATCGTGGGCTGCGGTCCGCGCCTCGTGGAGAATGGCCGCATACACGTGACGGCGAGCGAGGAGGAGTTCCCTTCGGATATCCGCGTCGGGCGCGCGCCGCGCACGGCCGTCGGTGTCACGAAGGATGGCCGCTACCTGCTGGCTGTCGTCGATGGCCGCCAGTCGCACAGCGTTGGCTTGACGCTCACGGATTGGGCAAAGCTGCTCGTGAAGTTCGGCGCACGGGATGCCATCAATCTCGATGGCGGCGGCTCGACGGATCTCGTCGTGAACGGCGAGGTGCAGAATTCGCCGTCTGATGGCCAGGAGCGCGCCGTCGGCGACGCTCTCGTGCTCGTGCCGAAGCGCTGATGTCTGAGAGGCGGATGAGAAACGCGGGAAAATCGGTGCAAAAACGTGCAAGGCTGGACGAGTGTGTTATAATGGAAAGGAATCATGTTTATCTTTCTGATTACGAGGTGAATACTTTTGCATAAATTCATGAAGCGATTCGTTGTGGCTGGTGCCATGACGCTCCTTTTCGCGTCGGCGGCTGCGCCGGCACGGGCCATGGACCCCATCCTGCCGTTCCAGGATGTGCAGCAGGGCATGAGCGGCACGGCCTATACGGTAGTAGACAGTTCCGGCATCATCCGCAGCTTTGACGTGGATATCGTCGGCAATATGGATAATGGCAAGGGCTCTTCACGCATGATCATGGCCCGGGCACGCGGCCCGGTCATCGAGCAGGCCGGCGGCATCCTGCAGGGCATGAGCGGCAGCCCTGTCTATATCGATGGCCGTCTGGTCGGCGCCGTGGCAGCCGGCATCAAGGACATGACGCCGTATACGTTCTTCATCACGCCGATTGAGGATATGACGCCGCTCTGGAGCATGCCGGATACGAAGAACAAGACGCATCTCCATACCATCAACCTCAAGAAAGTCGCGGCCGACAAGGCCCGCGAGGAGGCGCTGGCGCAGGAAGAGGCGCGCAAGAAGGAAACGAAGGGCGATAATGTCATCCTGAATCGCCTGATGGATGTCATCAAGGAAGCCCGTGAAGATATCAAGGCCCGCACGGCGGAGGAAAAGGCGTCGGGCGAGCAGGAAAGCTCAGCGGAGACGTCAGATGCAACGGCAGCAGAAGATACGGCTGCTGAGAAGGATAAGGCGAAGGAAACGGCGACAGATCCGGCTGAAACGGCTGCGGACGCCGCAGTTTCGGAGCCCGCTGCAGGCAGCAATGGGACGCAGGCTGAGGAAAGTTCCACGCCGGCAGCGGATACTGCTTCGTCCAGCCAGCCGGCTGTCGGTGAGAAGAAGGATGTACTGTTCCTCTCGGGCTTCAACCAGGCAAGCATGGACTTCTTGCAGAAGAACGTATCGCTCGGCCAGAAGTTCTCGCTGATGCCGATGGGGGCTCCGGGCTCGGGCGACACGCCGACGACCCGCTACAATGCGACGCTGGAGCCGGGCAGTGCCGTCGGCGTGGCCATCGTCTACGGTGATTTCGCCGTTGGCGCGACGGGCACGGTAACGGCTGTCGATGGCAAGAACATCCTGGCTTTCGGCCATCCGTTCCTGCATCGCGGCAATGTCAACTATTTCATGACGGATGCCAAGGTTGTCGGTACGATCAGTGGCCAGAGCAACGGCATGAAGATTGCCAATATCGGCAATATCATCGGCCGCATCAACCAGGACCGTGAAACGGGCATTGCCGGCCGTCTCGGGGACTTCCCGTCGGTCGTGCCCGTCAAGGTACATGTCAAGGATACGGGGCTCAACCGGGATGTTGAGTACGGTGCGCGTATTGCCTATGATGAGGATTTCCTGCCGGAGTTATCGGGCGGCATCGCTTATGCAGCGATGAGCAAGACGTCGGACACGCTCGGCGGCAGCACGGCCAATGTTCATTTCACGATCCGCACGAATGCGACGAGCAGCGGCCGTTTTGAGCGCAGCAACATGTTCTACAATGTCGCCGATGTCGGCCAGATTGCCGTGGGCGAGCTCATGCAGGCCATGAACATCATCTGCTCGAATCCGGAACAGGAGTCGGATATCGTTGATGTCCAGGTGGATATCTCGATGGAGAGCGGCCGCAAGACGGCGACACTGCTCTCGGCTGTGCCGGATAAGACGGTGGTCCACCCCGGTGAGACCGTCCGCTTCACGACGACGATCAAGCCGTACCGCCGTGACAAGGAGACGCTGCTCATCCCGTACCGCGTGCCGGATACGGCTCCTGAGGGCCTGCTCTCGCTCGAGGTGCGCGGTGGCGGCGTGATGCCGGTTACCCAGCTCAAGCTCCTGCAGCAGACGGGGCTTGACCTGCTCGTGCAGGAAGACAAGACGCAGACGACTAAGGACAAGCTGCAGAGCCTCAAGCAGGCTGGCCGCAACAATGATATCGTCATCGCGCCGGGTGCTTCGCCCGTCATCCTGTCGGAAAAAGACCAGCGCAAGGCCGTGAAAGAGGCGACGGCTGCGGCCAAACGCGCAGCAGAAGAGGCGAAGAACAAGCCCAAGAAGTTCTCCTTCTCCGTGCAGAAGAAGGCGGAACAGACAGGTGAGACGAAGTTTTCGACGAATTATATCATCGACAATGTCATCCATACATCCCTGCAGGTCGAGAGAAAGTGACCGCCCCCTATTGTCAGCAGGCGAATATGATGATACACTGAAAAATGATGCTTTGACGCACAGCGGGCGTACAGGCTGTGCTGCTATAGGAGGAAAAGGGACTTAAATGGAAAAGTTGGTTATACATGGCGGACGCCGGCTGGAAGGCCGGGTCAAGATCAGCGGGGCGAAGAATGCGGTGCTGCCGATTATCGCGGCGACGCTTCTGGGACAGGATACGCCAAGCCTGCTCGATGAAGTGCCGGCACTTGAAGATGTGCATACGATTACGGAAGTGCTGCGGAAGCTCGGTGTCAGGGCGGACTTCAACGAAGAGAAACATCAGCTCTTCGTGGACAGCACGGTCATCGGCAGCTGCGAAGCCCCGTATGACCTCGTGCGCAAGATGCGCGCATCGTTCCTGATCATGGGACCGCTGCTGGCTCGCTGCGGGCAGGCCAAGATTTCCCTGCCGGGCGGCTGCGCCATCGGCACGCGTCCCATCGACCTTCATCTCAAGGGCTTTGAAGCGCTCGGCGCCAAAATCAAGATCGGCCACGGCTTCATCGAAGCGGCTGCACCGGAGGGCCTCAAGGGAGCCAAGATCTATCTCGATTTCCCGAGTGTCGGGGCGACTGAGAATATCATCATGGCGGCTTCAATGGCAGAAGGCCAGACGGTGCTCGAGAACCCGGCGCAGGAGCCGGAGATTGTCGATCTCGCGAATTATCTCAATGTCATGGGGGCGAGGATCCGGGGAGCCGGCACGAATGTCATCAAGATTGAAGGTGTGCCGAAGCTGACAGGCCGTGATTACACGATTATCCCCGACCGCATTGAGGCCGGCACCTATATGGTGGCTGCGGCCATGACGCGCGGTGATGTCTACATCGAGAATGCCATCAGCGAGCATCTGAAGCCGGTCATTGCGAAGCTCAAGGAAGCCGGCGTGACGATTGAGGAGCATGTGGACGGGATCCGCGTGACCTGTGACCATCGCACGAAGTCAGTCGATATCAAGACGATGCCATATCCGGGCTTCCCGACGGACATGCAGGCGCAGTTCATGGCGATGATGGCCATTTCTGAAGGGACGGGCGTCGTCACGGAGACGGTGTTCGAGAACCGCTTCATGCATGTCGATGAACTCAAGCGCATGGGTGCGAATATCAAGATTGATGGCCGCACGTCCATCGTGGAAGGTGTGGAGAAGCTTTATGGCTGCCAGGTCAAGGCAACGGATTTGCGCGCCGGTGCGGCGATGGTCCTCGCGGGCCTCGTGGCAGAGGGGGAGACGCAGGTCGGCTACATCCACCATATTGACCGCGGTTACGACAATCTGGTCGCGAAGCTCGTTGGCCTCGGCGCCGATATCTGCCGCGTTGATAAATAACAGACAAGATTGAAGACAGGATAAGTGTTGGGACATGTACCCGGCACTTATTTTTGTTCTAAGGCATGTGTTCTTTTTGTAACATAGCGTTTCGCTTTTATGCATACATATGTGAATTCATTTTATTTATATATACTTAGGAGAGAGATTGATGAGCAATATGATTGAAAGACCACTCGAGCTGCCGCATCTTGCGCTCAAGAACCGCATCATCCGTTCCGCTGTCCACAGTTTCCTCGCTGACGAGGATGGCTATATGACCAAAGCGGAATACGAGATGTATGAAACGCTGGAAGACAATCACATCGGAACCATCATTACGGGGCATTGCTGTGTCGATCCGCGCGGCCGTGCCAACAGCACTCAGCTCAATATCTACGATGACTGCTTCATCCCGCGGTTTCGCCGTGCCGCAGAAGAAGCGCATGCACGCGATGTGCGCTTTATCCTGCAGCTCAATCATGCCGGCCCGCGCGCCATCGACAACGACGACCTGGCCGATGTTGTCGCACGCCCGCTCAAGAAAGAGCGCACGGCCAGAGCTCTGACGATAGAGGAAATCCATGACATCGAGGCGCACTTCATCGCCGCTGCCCGCCGCGCACAGCAGGCCGGTGCCGATGGTGTGCAGCTGCATGCTGCGCATTCTTATCTCTTGTCGCGTTTCATCGACCCGACGTTCAATCAGCGCACGGATGAATATGGCGGCGATATAGAAGGCCGCTTCCGCATGACGGAAGAGATCATTCGTGGCATCCATGAGGCATGCGGCCCGGATTTCCCCGTACTCATCAAAGTCAATATCGACACGAAGCACGAGGATGCCAGGGGGTATCATGCGGATATGGTCTGGCTGCTGCACCGCGCGCAGGAACTCGGTGTCACGCTCGTGGAGTTCTCGGGCGTCGATTTCATCAACCTGCCGCATGATGCGACGCTCTATTATCTCGAGGAAGCGGCGCGCCTCAAGCAGGAGGTGCCGGAGGTCCCGCTCTCGCTCGTGGGTGGTGTGCGCTCTTTGGCCGATATGGAGAAGGTTATGGCCGCAGGTATCGAATGCGTGTCGCTTGGACGCGCTTTGATTGCCGAGCCGGATTTTGTCACGAAAGAACTGTCCGGCGGCGAGAAATCCATCTGTCTTTCGTGCAGCCGCTGCTTTGTCCTGCCGAATATGCATCCGGGCGTGCGCTGTGTTTGGGCCTGGAAAAAGATTCGTGCCGCTCAGAAGGCAGCAAAAGCTGGGAAATGAAAATCATCTGAAAATTACTTCTTTGGTTTACAAGTTGACATATATTTAATCGAGTGCTAAGATACATTCAATCGATAAGATGTCCGTCGCAAAGGAGCGAAAGGGATAATCGGCTGAAATGTTTCTGCTGATAATACGAATGAATCCTGTTCGCGCATACGACGTGACAGGATTCATTTTTTATATTCCTATCTGTAACGGTCTTTAGTAGGAAGAAAGAAGGATTCATATGACAGGATTAATGCTTGTCGGTATCGCACTCGTCTGGTTTGCCGGTGCCTATCTCTTTTATGGGCGCTGGCTCGCGAAGACCTGGGGCGTGGACCCCAAGGCTCCGACGCCGGCTGTGCGCAAGAATGATGGTCAGGATTATTCCCCGGCCTCGCGTTTCACGGTATTTGCTCATCAGTTCTCATCCATCACGGGCGCAGGCCCTGTGACGGGCCCAATCATTGCGGCGATGTTCGGCTGGCTGCCGGCATTCCTCTGGATCTTGATTGGTGGTGCGTTCTTTGGCGCCGTACAGGATTTCACGGCACTTTATGCATCGGTCAAGAATGAAGGCAAGTCGATGGGCCTCCTGATTGAACAGTATGTCGGCCGCACGGGCCGCCGCCTGTTCCTGCTGTTCAGCTGGCTCTTCACGCTGCTCGTCATTGCAGCCTTTGCCGACATCATTGCCAAGACGTTCAACGGCTTCGGTGCCAACGGTACGCTGAACACGCCGGGTGCACAGGCCGCCACGATCTCCATGCTCTATATTGTCGTCGCCATGGGCTTCGGCATCTTCATCAGCAAGGTCAAGCCGTCCGGCGTTTTGAAATTCCTTGTAGCCGTCGTGCTCGTCGTCGCGATGTTCGCCGTCGGCATGCAGTTCCCGCTTTACTTCGATGTGCCGACTTGGCGCTACATTGTCTTTGGCTATTGCTTCATCGCGGCCGTCCTGCCGATGTGGCTGCTCATGGAACCGCGTGATTATCTGAGCTCGTTCCTGCTGCTCGGCATGGTGGCCGGCGGCGTCATCGGCGTCATCGCCGCGAACCCATCCGTCAATATGCCGGCCTTCGTTGGCTTCGAAGTCAACGGCAAGCCGCTGTTCCCGATTCTTTTCATCACGATTGCCTGCGGTGCTGTCTCCGGTTTCCACAGCCTTGTCTCGTCGGGGACGTCCTCGAAGGCTGTTGCCAATGAGACGGATATGCTGCCGGTAGGCTATGGAGCGATGCTCTGCGAGTGCATGCTCGGCGTCGTTGCCCTTGCCATTGCCTGCGCTGCCGCTTCGAACGGCGTCATGGCACAGGGTACTCCGTTCCAGATTTTCGCCGGCGGCATCAGCACGTTCTTCACGAATATCTTCGGTCTGCCAGCAGGCTTCTCTGCTTGCTTCATCACGATGTGCGTCTCGGCCCTCGGCATGACGACCATTGATTCCGTGGCCCGCATCGGCCGCATGTCCTTCCAGGAAATGATCAAGCCGAGCGATGGCGTTGAGGCCAGTAGCACGCAGAATGTCCTCATGAACAAGTATTTCTCGACAATCATCACGCTTGTCTTCGCGTATGGCCTCTGCCTGGCCGGTTACATGAACATCTGGCCGCTGTTTGGCGCTGCCAACCAGCTGCTGTCGGCTCTCGTGCTCATAGCCCTGGCTGTCTTCCTCAAGATGACGGACCGCAAAGGCTGGATGCTCTACGTGCCGATGACCTTCATGTTCATCGTCACGATGACGGCGCTCGTCATGAGCGTCTATGGCGGCATCACGAAGCTCATGGCCGGCAAATTCCTCATCGGTGTTGACGGCCTGCAACTCGTGCTCGCCATCGCCCTCATGACGCTGGCTGTCCTCGTCGTCAAGCATTGTGGCAAGGAACTCTTCGGCAAAGCGAGCGAAGAGCTTGAGGCCTGATGCAAATCTGATTCTTCTATTGTTTTGAAAATCCCTTAAGTCATAGAAAGCGGCCGTATGGAATGATCCATGCGGCCGCTTTTGTTGTGCGCCGATTAGGCATGACAAAACCCCCAGTTCAACTG
>NZ_QRVW01000025.1:0-40989 GCF_003458855.1 Mitsuokella sp. AF21-1AC | reverse complement strand
AAGAATAAATTAGTAGTTTAGCAACTGCGAAGTTTGAGTTAGGATCTTCAAGGGGTGAAACCTGTTAAGAGATTCCTCCTAATACATGTAAATATCATGATAGCTCAGAATAAAAATTGTTCTGGGCTATTGATGTTTATCGGCAACTTGGAAGGATATGAGGTGAAAGAGATGCAACTTTATTCAGGCAAAGAATTAGAACACAACTCTCTGTTATTATTTTATCCGGTGTTTTTTCCGAGAAGTTGAGGTACTGCAGGGAGTTGATGCTGGTAAATGGAGACGATTTATGGCAGTAGCTGATGAGATGCTTTGCCAAGCGATGGTAAGAGACATTGAGATGCAATCGTGAAATTGGCATGTTCTGGAAAGGGGAAAATAAACCATGCTTTACTTGATTACGGATACGCACTTGGGCCATCAGAACATGCTGAAGAGTTGCGGCCGTCCGGCGAGGTTCACGAACCTCATCCTGGACAACTGCCGCAAGATGGTCAGGAGCAATGACACGCTGATTCATCTCGGTGATGTGGCGTGGAATGAAGAAGAGCTTATGCGCTTCATGAAGCTGCCCGGCCGCAAGATCCTGGTGCGCGGCAATCATGACAGGAAGTCAACGCCGTACTATATGGAGGCTGGCTTTGATCTTGTCGTTGACTCGATGACGATGACGCTGCAGGGCATCCGCATGCTTTTTTCACATGCACCGCAGTATGGCCATACGGCTGACATCAACATCCACGGTCATCAGCATGATTTGCACAGTGAGGATGTCTTCCATCGCTATTGGCCATTGGCTCTGGAGCACATGGGCTATAAGCCGCTGCCTCTCGATGACAAGACCGTCGGTGTCCTGCAGAGCTGGGTGAAGCGGGGACGCAATCCGTCGAAGAAGGAACTCTATGCTCTGCATCAGGGATATCTCGGAGCAGCGACGATGCGGGATTACATCGGCAACACAAAGGCTGCCATGCCCAAGCCGCTTTGCTTCTGGGAGGCAGATGGGACGGAGCACTTTGTCGGCAATGACGATGTCGCCTGTTTCCACTATCATGCGGACTGCCTGTTCCTGGCCATGACGCGCGAGCACTTCGAGCAGCGGCTGGGCAGAACAATCTATACCGCCGTACAGCTCCCCTGGGAAGACAAGCGCTTCGTCCAGCCCTGCCACATCACTGAGCAGCAGGCGGAGACTGTCAGACGTGAGAACAGTCCATTCTCATTCGATATGGTGCTGTGTTGGTTCCGTGTAGCCGGATTTGCGGATAAACACGAGATGACTTTGTGATCACAAAAAAGCATGCCCCCACGCAGGCATGCTTTTTTGATAGGATTAACCCTCTCGGACTGGCAAATTGTTGTCTTTGGCCACTTTTCGAATGATATCCGCTGACATTTTCGTGTATAGGGCAATCTTAGAGAGTGCCAGATTGTCTTTCAGCATCTCCAAGATATCTTCCATCTTGCCTTTTTCGATGCCGCGTCTTTCGATGCCTTCGCTCAGATTGCACATTTTCGCCACTCCTTTCTCGAGATGTGGGGTAATCTCGATGTCAAATTCTTGTTTCAGTGTCTGAAGCTTGTCCTGGAGCTTGGTATCATCCAAGAGCACCATGTTGAGCATTTTCAAGAGCCCATGGAGTTCCGTATATCGTTTCTTGCCGAGGCATACCAGAATTGGTGTCAGCAGGTCATAATCCTCATGTGAGGCCTGAGGCTGCCCCTCCAGGTGTTCTTCCATCATCCGGTAGCGAGTGATGCTGTAAGCCCATTCCTTTGTCGGTTCGGTACAGATCCAGATGGAGTAGACCTTTTGGATTTTCTCGTAATGCGACTTCGTAAAGATTGTGCCGTACTGGCTGGAAATCATCCGGCTGCAATAGTAGATGGCACGCTTCAGGAGGGGATAGCCTGGATGGAAGTCATTTTGAGCTTCGATGTTGATGATCAGCTCAATCGGCTTGTCGCTCCGTGGCGCCAGGGCCGTAAAGCGGATATCGTAGAACACCGTGCCTTCATGCTGTGTCTTGTCTTCCGTCTGCTCATTCCGGATGCGCAGCGGACTGCCACCATCCGGTTCAACCACGATAGTACCGACATCCGGTGTCCCTGCACGCGACCACATCCTTTTCTCTGTTCTTGTTTCTATTTTACAGCAGAAGGCCAAGTTGCGCAACGCACTGCGCCACGTCGTCTGCGGGGATTGTCACTTGCTTTCCGCAGGCGGCAGATGGCGGGGATTTTGCTTCTGTGCTAAAATATACGATATACTATTGATACGATTGACATATTTGTCCGGGGAATCAGAACGATATAATGGGGTGCAGAAGATATGGAAGACAGCTTGTTGAGCAGGATTCAGCCTGTGGTGCAGAAAACAGCGCAGGCCATTGCGGATGTGATTGGTCTGGAAGTCGAGGTGGCAGACTGTAATTTTATCCGCATTGCGGGAACGGGTAAATATCATACGCAGTTCGGTGAACTGATGAATGCGGGGTTTGTCTACAAACATGTCATGGAAACCAAGCAGTTGATCCTGATCGAGCATCCGGGCTTTCATGTCCTGTGCGAGCCCTGTCCGAATTACCGGCATTGTCCAGAACAGACGGAACTGGCAGCACCGCTCATCCTGCACGGCAAGGCTGTCGGGGCAATCGGTCTGGTGAGCTTTACGCCCGAGCAGTCGCAGCATTTCTTTCAGAATAAGGAATGGATGATCCAGTTCCTCACGAAGATGGCAGAGCTCATCGTCAGCAACCTGAGCTGTGTGGAGCAGGAGGAACAATCCGTAAAGGCTGCGCCGAATCTGAATCTGGCTTCGCTGGAGAAGGAAACGATACGGCGTGCCCTGGCAGAAGTGAAAGATGAGGCCCGTAAAACAGACCGGACCGATAAGGCCGCCTCGCTTCTGGGGATCAGCCGGGCGACACTGTACCGAAAAATACGTGAATACAATTTATAAATGAGTATTTTGTGATTGACATATTTCTCAAAATGAGATATATTTATCTCAGAAAGAGAAAAGCAATGGCGCTGAGAGATGAATCTCAGCGTCTATTTTTTTTTAGGAGGATGATGCTATGCAAGCAGCAGCTTTCCCTCGCAGGCCGGATGGCTGGCAGGCTCCGGAGTGGCTGAATGAACAAACGATACAGGAGGTACGGCAGTTCCATGCGTCGTTCCCCATGTATCGGCAGACTCCGCTGTGTGACTTAAAGAATCTGGCCGGGCTCATGGGCATCCGGAAATTCTTGGTGAAGGATGAGTCGTATCGCTTTGGCTTGAATGCTTTTAAGGTACTGGGCGGCAGTTATGCCATCGGCAATTATCTGGCAAAGAAATTGGGTATTCCTCTGAAAGACTTGCCATATGAGCGCATGATTTCCGATGAGATCCACCGTCAATTGGGAGAGATTACGTTCGTTACGGCAACGGATGGCAATCATGGCCGGGGCGTTGCCTGGACGGCCCATCAGTTAAAGCAGCATGCGGTCGTCTACATGCCGAAAGGGACGAGTCCGGAACGTCTGGAGAATATCCGGAAAGAAGGGGCGGAGGCCTCCATCACGGACCTCAATTATGATGATGCCGTGCGCAAGGCGGCGCAGGCGGCCAGGGAGAAAGGCTGGGTCCTCGTGCAGGATACCTCCTGGGATGGCTATGAGGATATTCCCCGCTGGATCATCCAGGGATATGGCACAATGGCCCTGGAAGCTTATGAGCAGCTTCCGGAAAGGCCGACCCATATTTTCCTGCAGGCGGGTGTTGGTTCCATGGCATCTGCCGTAAGCGGATTCTTTGCCAATGTTTACCCCGGAGAAGAGAAACCCGTCATCGTCATCGTGGAACCGGATCAGGCGGATTGCATCTTTCGCACGGCACAGGCCGCAGATGGCAGGCTTCATTCTGTGACGGGCGATATGCCGACAATGATGGCAGGCCTTGCCTGTGGGGAACCCTGCCGCCTTGGCTGGGATGTACTGGCCGGAGTAGCCGACTATGCACTGCATTGTGATGACAACATTGCTGCCAAAGGCATGCGGATTCTCGGAGCTCCTGCCGGTGATGATCCTCGTGTCATCTCGGGAGAAAGCGGTGCGGTCACGAGCGGCGCGGCTGTTTCTCTGCTGATGAATGAGCAGTATGAGAAACTGAAAGAAAAGCTCCATCTGGATCGTGATTCTGTCATCCTCTGTTTCAGTACGGAGGGAGCGACGGATATCCTGAATTATCGTCGTGTGGTCTGGGATGGCGAGCACGCCAGCCTTTGAGAAAGGAAGGGCAAATATGGAACAGGAACGCAAGGAACAGGTAATAGGATTTTGCCGGGAACTGATTCGTATCCCGAGCCTTTCCGGTCAGGAAAAAGGTGTGGCCGAGCATCTCATGGCCTTCATGAAGGCGAATGGCTTTGATTCTGCGGCAGCAGATGATTACGGCAATGTGATCGGCTGCATTAAGGGCAGGCGCCCGGGGCCGAAACTCCTGTTTGATGGCCATATGGATACCGTTCCGGTGCCGGATCCATCGGCGTGGCAGCACCCGCCTTTCGAGGCAGAGATTCATGATGGCCGCATCTATGGACGCGGCACATCGGATATGAAGGGTGCTCTGGCCGCCATGGTTTCAGCGGCAGGTTTCTTTGCCAAGGACAACAAGCGGGATTTTGCCGGTGAAATCTATGTGGCCGGTGTCGTGCACGAAGAATGCTTTGAGGGCGTTGCCTCCCGGGCCATCAGCCAGCAGGTTCATCCGGATATCGTCGTCATCGGCGAAGCCTCGGGCCTCAATGTCAAAGTCGGTCAGAGGGGCCGAGCTGAGATTGTCCTGGAATCCTTCGGCAAGCCCTGCCATTCCGCCAATCCGGAAAAAGGCATCAACGCCGTGTATAAAATCACGAAAGCCATTGCAGCGCTTCGCCAGGTGAAGGCGCCGCATCATCCGGTACTGGGAGATGGCATTCTGGAACTCACGGATATCAAATCATCGCCGTATCCGGGTGCGTCCGTCGTCCCTGCGTATTGCAGGGCAACGTATGACCGCCGTCTTCTGACGGGAGAGACACCGGAATCGGTACTCGCACCGCTGCAGGCAGCCTTGGACAAGCTGATGCAGGAGGACCCGGAAGCTTCCTATAAAATCTCGTACGCTGTGGGCAAAGAAACATGCTGGACAGGAAATGAGATCACCAGCAAGCGTTTCTTCCCGGGCTGGCTTTACGACAAAGAGGCGCCGTTTGTGCAGAAGGTCGTACAGAAACTGCAGGCAGATGGCTTTACTCCGGAAATCACGCAGTATAATTTCTGCACGAATGGCAGCCATTACGCTGGCGAAGCGGGCATCAAGACCATCGGCCTGGGACCATCGCGAGAGAATCTCGCCCATACGATTGATGAGTACATCGAAGTGGATCAGCTGCTGAAGGTAACGCAATGCTATGAGGATGTCATGAAAGCATTGCTGGCATAAAATTATCTTTTATAAAATAAATAGTTTACAGCAAAGGCGCTGCAATACGGATCATGATGATTCGTATGCAGCGCCTTTTTTAATAAGGAGGGAGTTACGATGACGGTTTCATGGATTGTCATTGCAGTCGTGATTGCCTACATGGGCATCATGCTTTTCGTTGGCTGGTATGCCAAGAACAAGATTTCAAGCAACAAGGATTTCATGGTGGCGGGACGCCGCCTGGGCCCGATCCTCATGGCCGGCACATTGGCCGCCACGGAGATTGGCGGCGGCAGCTCACTGGGTGTTGTGCAGCAGGGCATGGGCAAATACGGCATCAGTTCAGCCTGGTACGTCATTGCCATGGGCTTTGCCTTCGTGATCTTGACGTTCCTGGCGCCAAAATTCCGTGATGCCAAGGTCAAGACGGTGCCGGAGTATTTCCGCCGCCGTTACGGCCGGCTTTCCGGCCTCATAACGGCTGTCATCATGCTCCTGCCTCTTATTGGCCTGACGGCCGGTCAGATGATCGCCTCGTCCGTTATCCTTTCGACGATGCTGGGCATCAGCTTCAACATGGCCGTGATTCTCATCTGCGGCATCGTAACGCTTTATTCGGTCATGGGCGGCTTGTGGAGCGTTACGCTGACCGATTTCATCCAGGTGTTCTTTATCGTCTTCGGCATGGCGATTGCCATCCCGTTTGCGTTTAATCTTGCTGGCGGCTGGAATAATGTCGTGGCCAATGTCCCGCCCGAGACGTTCAATCTTTTCGAGGGATACAGCGTCGTCGATGTCATCGGTCTCACCATCATGTACATTGCCACGTTCACGGTTGGACAGGAAGCCGTATCGCGCTACTATGCCGCACGTGACGGCAAGGCGGCACAGCAGGGCTCCATCGCAGCTGCCCTTATCAACTTTGTCTACGGTTTTATCCCTGCCATCCTTGGTGTGACCGTTCTCGCGCTGGTCAACATGGGAATCTTTGACCCAGCTCAGTTCCAGAGCGTCGGTTCCCGTTATGCACTGCCGGTCCTTGCCGTCCATGCGATGCCGCCGTTGATCTGCGGCATCCTGTTTGCCGGTGTCATCTCTGCTACGATGTCCAGCGCAAGTTCTGATCTTTTAGGTGCAGGTTCTATCTTCGCCAATGATATCTATCGCGAATACATCAATCCGGAAGCCACGGATGAGATGGTCATGAAGATGGCACGCACGGTCATGGTGCTCTGCGGGCTCTTGTCGCTTGGCGTCGCCCTCTTCAACACGTCGAGCATCATCACCATCCTGATGTTCTCGTTCACGTTCCGCGCAGCCGGAGCCTTCTTCCCGTATGTGCTGGGGCATTACTGGAAGGGCGCTTCGACGGCAGGGACGCTGGCCTCGCTGCTGGTTGGCACAATCGTGGTTATTTACGTCCAGAATCTTGCCGGCGGTTCTCTTTTCGGCATCCATGTCAGCCAGCCGATTATTCCTGGCCTGCTGGCAGCGCTGCTCTCCTTCCTGGTCGTTTCGAAGTTGTGCCCGCCGCAGGAAGAAACGACGGAGCTCTTGCCGGATGTTCATGAATCGTAAGCAGCGTAGAGGAGGATTCGTATGCGTACACAAATATGTAATGTCATGGTTGTGGATGGCAGCGGCGCCAAGCCGTTTCTGGGCAATATCCTGTTGGAAGACGATAAGATCAGCTGGATCGGTCAGGGAGATATGCCTGCTGATGTCGTGATAGACGGGCATGGCCTGTATGCAGCTCCGGGCTTTATTGATACGCACAGTCACAGTGATCTGTGTGTGCTGACGCAGCCAGAACTCCGCCCCAAGATCATGCAGGGCATCACGACAGAGGTCTTGGGGCAGGATGGCATCTCCATAGCCCCTTTGCCAGAGCCGTATATCAGTTCCTGGCGAAAAAACCTGGCGGGACTCGATGGTGACAGCGATGCGATTGACTGGCATTATCATACGACGGCAGCCTATCTTTCGGCAATTGAACGAGCGAAGCCGGCCATCAATGAAGCCTATCTGGTGCCGCATGGCAACGTGCGCATGGAGGCTATGGGCCTGGCAGACAAACCGGCCAGCCCGGCAGAAATCAAACGCATGCAGGAAATCCTGCGTCGGGAACTGGAAGCCGGGGCCTATGGGCTCTCGACCGGCCTCATTTACATTCCCTGTGCCTATGCGAGAACAGAGGAACTCATTGAGCTTTGCAGAGTGGTGGCTGAGTATGATGGTGTTTTTGTCATCCATCAGCGCAGTGAGGCGGATACGATCCTGGAATCCATGCAGGAAGTCCTGCGCATCGGCCGGGAATCTGGCGTCAAGGTGCATTTTTCCCATTTCAAAGTATGCGGCCGGCAGAACTGGAAGTACATTGACGGCATGCTGAAGCTCCTGGATGAAGCCAAAGCAGAGGGCATACGCGTTTCGTTTGACCAATATCCCTATGTGGCCGGCAGTACGATGCTCGGCGTCGTGCTGCCGCCGTGGGCACATGACGGCGGCACCAATCAACTGATGACAAGGCTCAAGGACCCGGCTGCACGGAAGCGCATGATCCACGATATCGAGCAGGGAATCCCGGGCTGGGACAACTTCATCGCCTTTGCCGGCTTTGACCAGATTTACATCACCAGCGTCAAGACGGAAGCCAATCAGTCCCTGGTCGGCCTGTCTTTGACAGAAATGGCGGAGAAGCGCCATCAAAATCGCTATGATGCCCTGTTTGATTTGCTTTATGAAGAAGAGAATGCCGTGGGCATGGTCGATTTTTACGGCACGGAAGATCATGTCAAGACCTTCATGCAGCGGCCGGAAATGAATCTTTGCACCGACGGGCTGCTGGCCGGCAAGCCGCATCCGCGCGTTTACGGGGCATTCCCGCGCTTCTTGGGCAAGTATGTGCGGGAAGAAAAAGCACTGACCATGGAACAGGCGATATATAAGATTACAAAGAAACCGGCAGAAACGCTCGGCATCAAAAAGCGCGGCGAGCTGCGCCCCGGGAATTATGCGGATCTGGTCTTGTTCGATCCCGCAACCATCCGGGACAAAGGCACATTCGTGAACCCCGCGCAATATCCGAAAGGAATCCGGGATGTCTTTGTCAACGGCGTTCATCTGGTCCAAGATGGCATCTATCAAACGAGTCAGCCGCGTAACGGGTACGTATTGAGAAAATAAGAATCGTGCAGACATAAAGAGGGCCATATGCTGGTATGAGCATATAGCCCTCTTTGCATCAATAGAGAGAAAATAAAGTGGGCAGGAGACCGGTGTCCTGCAGGGCCTCGATGAGCTCCATGATGCCGATGGCCACGACGAACCACAGGGCGTCGCCAGCGGCGTGGCGGAACACACCGGGCACGACTTCGTAGAGCCGGGGCTCATGGAAGAGGTGCGGATTTGGCAGGAAGCGCGGGACTTCGCGCAGGTAGTCGGCATACGGCTTGCCGAAAATGCGGATGAGTTTCGTTTCTTCCGTGTGGATGATGGAACGGTAGAGCAGGCCGAAGGCGACAATGAGTAACGCCGTCAGCGTCAGGGATTCCGTGCAGAGCCCGACGCCAATCGTGCCGAGGAAGCTGAAGAAATAGAGCGGATTGCGGCACATGGAGTAGGGGCCTTCGCGCACGAGCGTATTGTCCTTGTAGCCGGCGATGTACTGCGCGCACCAGAGACGCCCGACAATGGCGATACCCACCAGCGCACAGCCGACGAGGAACAGCACGCCTGAGACCTCCGGCGCGGTAAGATCGAGCTTCTTGTCCGTGAACATGACCAGGAAAAGGAACAGCAGACCAAAGAGCTGTGACAGGCGCGTGCGATAGTAAGCGATGAAATGACTCATGATACTCCCTCGTTTCTCCATGATGATAAGTTTCTTTCGAATGGCAGGTGATGTCATCTGCCTTCTTGATGCTTCCAGTTTAACGTTTCTGTTTAAACGAGACTAGAACGAAGTTTAACGATAGGATAAACGAGGAAATATATTCCTGTAAACAAAGGTATCAGCAGGATGCAGCTGCCTGCTTTTGACAGGCGAACAAATCTTTCAGGGCGTCTTTTGTGGAAAGAGGCAGGAATCGCCCTGTCCGTGTAGAATTGTTATCTTGTCAATTAAAAATGCATGAGACAAATATAACGAACAGATGAAAGCGGGCGGGGAATCGGATCCCTGCCGAGAGAAATGAGTGAATGGCGATGGAGTTCAAACAGTCATGGGCAGTGCTGCAGGAGAAGCATCCGGGCTTCTGTGCCTTGCTGCGCACGATATACAGCAGCGAAGATCCCGTTGATGCCAAGATGACGCGCGCCAGGCAGGCCCTGGAGTACATGTTGCAGGCACGCTGCCTGAGCCTGCACCGGGCGTATACGGATATCCACAAGACCCTCGGAATGCTGCAGCAGAAGGGGGATATGGAGGATTTTTATGCCCTGCAGGCGCATATCGTGCGCGCGGTTGCCAATACCTACATCCATGCGACGCTGGCGAGCCTGATGCAGGGCCAGGTACAGACGGCCAGGACGCAGCAGGACCTTGAGGAAGTGGGACGGGCGTTGTGCGTGGTCGTCGACTGGTTCCTCGAAAAAGAGGGCTTGCAGCAGGGACCGGCACCATCCCCTCAAAAAGCAACCATCCGGATCGTGGAAAAACTGGCTCAAGAAGAAGGGGCTGCAGGCGCGGCGAAGGATGAGACTCGTGCGATTGAGATGGATTTCGCCCTCGATGATGGCGAGGAACAGTCGTGGGATGTTTGCGGCGAATGGACGAAATTCTTTACGGGCATCCAGTTCTCGAAGCGTTTGTTCCGCAATGTGCCGGACGATATCCTGCGCCGCTGGGTCAAGATGATGCCGCGCATCCTGCACCGCTATTACCTGGTGCTGACGCGGGCCGCCAGCGGCAAGAATGATATCAAGTACCTCAAGGGAGCGGACGGCCATCTGGCCGGGCGCGTGACGAAGTGCCGCCTGGGTGGCAATTACCGCCTGCTTTGGTATCTGTCGCCGGGCAAGGTGTTCAACATCCTCGGCATCGTCAGCCATGATGACCAGGAAATGTTTGAAGCGGCCAAAGGCGTCATCGGCCAGGAGGGGCGTCTGACGGGCTATGTGTACTGGGCACCGCGACGTTTCCTGCGTCGCCTCTACAGCTGCCGGATCCAGAATCGTTATGCGCGTCACAGCCTCGAGACGATGCTTATCCTCGAGTCGCGCTTCAATTACGATGAGACGCAGCGGCTCGTCGTAAAGAAAGCCGGCGGTGTGGCGAATCTCTCGGTTGTCGGCAATGCGGGCTCGGGTAAATCCGTCGTCGGCTTCCACTGGATTTCCAAGCGAATGGAAAAGCAGGAGCACTGCCTGTATCTGACAATGTCATCGAATCTCGTGGACCGGATCTCGTCTTCCTATCATGAGGAGATGGACACGGACGGGCAGGAAAAGACTATCCTGCCGCTGCCGGGCGACTTGGCATTCAACAAGGATTGGTTGATTTTCGAGGATATTTTTTCGTTCCTGCACAAGGTGCCAAAGGTCCGTGAGCAGGAGGCTGCCGGTGAGATCCGCTATATGAATCCGCAGGAGAGCTTCCATTTTTTCCGTCAGGTCTGCCAGAATATCAAGACGGGCTGGGGCAAGTTGCAGGAGGCCGGCATGACGCAGGACGAGAAGATCATGCTGGCCTGGCGCAAAATCCACGGCATCATCAAGGGCTGCATCCCAAATAAGAATAAGCTGGACTACAATCAGGAGCCGCTGCACATCCGCCCGCATCTGAGCCCGGAGGAATACATCCGCCGTGAGCGCGATGTCAGCAAGCATCAGCAGCTCAGCGAGCAGGCGCGGGAATTCCTGTATACGCAGGTCCTTTCACGCTATGAAGCGGCATTGAAGGATTGCCATTTGGGCGATGACAACGATCTGGCGCGCTACGTCCTGCATGCCAGCACGCCGCGCCAGAAATGGCAGGCGGCGTTCCTTGATGAATGCCAGGACCTCACGGAAGTCGAGCTGCTGGCACTCGGCTATCAGCTCAAGCACTGTGCGCACAAGCTCATGGCCTCGGACCGCTGCCAGATCATCCAGCCGACGCTCTTCGACCCCGCGCAGATGCTGACGGATATGAACCGTCTCGGCAAGGTGGACTTCTCCTCGGCACCGGCGGAGAGCCGGCAGTCGCAGTATTTGCACTACAATTACCGCTCGACGCAGGAAATCGTCGCGTTCCAGAATTTCATCATGGCGCGGCTCGCGCGTGCACAGTCGCTGCATGAGGAGGAGAAGGTCCCCATCCGGGCCATGGAGCACATGCACGGCGAGAAGCCCGTCTGGATCAAACAGGGCCGCGAGAATGCGGCCGCCTTGCAGGAACTCCTCACCGAGCTCAATGAGACGAAGCTCATGCCGCTCATTGCGGATCGGAATCAGCTTGACGAAGCGGAGGCTTCGCGGAAGGACATGGATGATATGGCGGCCTGCAAGGGCCTCGAGTATCCATCCGTCCTGCTCGTCGACATCTGCTCCGACATGTACCGCACATCTGCCGATACGGCCTGGCCCTGGCGGTACTTCTACGTGGGGGCGACACGCGCGCAGAAAAAACTCGTGATTTACGAGAATCGGGAACTCCAGTTCAGCCCCGCTATCCACAACTTTGCCAAAGAGGCTGCAGAAAAAGGCGTCATTGCTTACTGCGAGGACCTGCAGGCCGTGAAGCCCGGCAGCAGCAAGACGTGGCGGCAGTGGCTCTTTGACTGGCTTTCAGACATCACGCAGGAAGACCGCATCGTCATGGCTGAGAACTATGAGCAGGCCGGACGCTTCCAGGCCGCGGCCGATATCTACCACGATCTGCTCGCGGAAGGCTACGGGGAAGAGTACATCCGCTGCCAGGGCCGGGCTTACCTCGAGGCAAAGCAGTATGAGGAGGCCGGCAGGCTTTACGGCCAGTCCGCGCATGCCAGGATGTACTGGGAGGACATGCTGCAGCATTACCCGCTGCCCGGTGCATCCTGCCTGGCCATCGCGATCCTCCTGATGAAGCCGGAGGAGCCCGGGGCCTGGCGCAAGCTGCGTGAACGGTTCCAAGCCGACCGGAAGGATGAGGACTGGCAGACCTGTCTGCAACAGGCTGTGGCGCAGCCGGAGGTCCGCCGGTCGCTGGCTCTCTGGCAGCAGGCGCAGTGGCGGCAGCTTGGCCGTATGGCGGAGGAAACGCTGCACCTGCTGCGGGCTGAGTGAGACACGGAAAAGATGGGAGTGTAACATATGGTGAATGCGAAGCAAGAAGGAGAATGGACGCCGGATTTTGATCTGGATCAGTTTGCCGATGCGACGGAGAAGATCCGTCAGGCCATCACGGGCACGAATCAGTTCCTGGCGAGCGTGCAGTCCTGTGTCGACGAGCTCGCGGCCAAGGTGACCGAGGCCAAGGATCAGGAGATTCTGCAGACGTACAACGAACGCCTCGGGGATATCGACACGGCGACGCGCAAGCTCCTGGAGCAGCTGACGAAAAAGAACGGGGATATTGCCGGGAATCTCGATACTATGCTGAAAAAGGTGAAGGAACTGTCCACGCGGCAGCAGGACATCGAGCAGGCGGCCAAAGATCTCGGCCAGCTGACAGACAAGCTGAAGGATTGGCAGAAGCTGACGAAGGCTGCGGCCAGCATGCAGCAGCAGGTGGAGGCGCAGGAAAAGCAGCTTGTGGCGCTGGAGCAGGTAGCAAAGCAGGCGGCAGCGCGGCAGCAGGAGGTAAAGGCGGGCGTGGCGGAGAACATTCAGGTGTTCCAGGGACTCCAGAAATGGCAGGAAACGCTGACGTCGTGCCAGTCGGTGTTGACCTCGGCCAGCGGCACGCTGCAGGAGGGCGTCACGGCACTCGACGGACAGACCAAGAGGGTGTCGGCGGCTCTCGACGATGTGCATCAGTACGATGACCGGCTGGATAAGCTCGAGCAGCAGCTCACGCAGGGCTTCGGCCAGAATAAGCAGGAGCTCGATCACTTTGGGGAGGTGATGATGGGAAGAATCAGCTATCTGCTGGAAACGATGGACAAGAAGCAGCAGCAAAGCAACTGGGCGCAGAGGTTCGCTGAGGAGGTGAAAAAGAATGAGAAGCTACAACGACGTTTAGAAGAAGCAGAAAATATGTTAACAAATGTCAGAGAAGTCTTAGCTTCTGAAAATCGTCCTGAACCACCGGATCGAATTAAAGCTCAAGACCGTGAAAATCTCAACAAGTTATTCAATAAGTGGCAGGAACTGAAATTGATTTCTAGTCAAATTCGTAATATTGTGGGTTTATAAATTAAGATAGGGAGTGATGATATGGGAATCGATTATGGGGATGATAATGAACAACGTCAGACCATCCCAAACACTAAAACGGGAATTGATTGGGGGGATGACTCTCCTGATGATAAGAAAAAGAAGGAGGAGGAAAAAAAGAAACGGAAAAAGAAGATAATATGTTTTCTTCTTGTAGTTGGTCTTTTGGTTATTGCCTATTTTGCATATAATAATTATGCCTTATATAAGGACTTCAGCCCCACGCCGAAAGAATACACGGATCAGGTGCTCGGCGCCTATCAGAAACGCATGGCGGACTACCGTGCCATGCAGTCGGGCAAGACTGTCGCCACGGGCACGGGCGAACGCTACGTCATCGCCGACCGCCTCTGCCTGCGCCGCGACGCGAGCACGAACCTCAAGCCCATGGGCGAACTCGTAGCCGGAGCCAAGGTGCAGGTACTGGACTCCTCGAACAGCGAGTGGTACCGCATCGCCAATCCGGTGGCCGGCCTGCAGGAGAGGCAGCAGGGCAAGACGTACCAGTATTACAACGGTGCCGGTGAGCTCATCATCGAGTCGGATAAGCCCTTGCGCGACATGCCGGACGTATACGTCGCTTCGCGCTACCTCGGCACGCAGGCACCTGCCATGGGCAGCTCCTCGCTGCCGGAGAACCCGCAGCACCCGTTTGTCTTCGGGCTGCAGTTCTACAACGATCAGATTGCGAAGATGCTGGCCGTCGATGTATGGCAGAAGATGGGCAGCGAGCTCCAGAGCCGTGGCTATGATGGCGTCAAATTCGTCAACACGGGCAGCGGCACCGACAAGAACGCCGGTACGGAGCAGAAGATCACCAAGCACGAAGTCGACGGCATGCAGACGAGCCCTGCCTGCTACAGCCGCATCATGAAGGGCAAGGAAGACGGCGTGGCCTTTGCGATGCAGACCTTTAAGAACGATGGCGAAGCACACGATTACAGCGGCTACATCATCGTGAACAAGGATTCGGGCATCAAGTCGCTGAGCGACCTCAAGGGCAAGAACATCTTCACGGGCAAGGACGGATCCATGTCGTCGTACACGCTGCAGATGCGGGCGCTCGAGAAGCTCGGCCTCAAGAAAGAGGACCTGCACCTCTATTCGGGCCTCTACCATTACCAGCTGTTCACGGCTGTGGCCGAGCAGACACCGATGGATTTCAGCGACCCGAAGAACATCCACGCCGCCGATAACGGCGTCAAGGCCGATGCGGCCTTCGTCGGGGATTTCGTCCTGCAGAGTTCCCTGTTTGAGGACTTTGCGTTCAACAAGAAATTCGGCCTGAAGGTCTACCAGAATGCCGCCGAGCTCAACACGGCGCGCAACAGCGTCTACATCCTGCCAATCGCGATGGAGCGCATCCCGGAGCAGCCGCTGCTCCTGAGCAAGAAGCTCTATGACGACACGGCCTTCCGCAACGAATTCCGTCAGGTCCTGATGGATTTCTACGATGCCCAGAGCGAGAAATACGGCATCGCCGAAGCCACGCCGGATGTCTATAAGAACATGCCGCCGCAGGAATGAGTCTACATTTGTCGAGATGAAAAAACACCGCATAGCTGTCATGCTGTGCGGTGTTTTTTATGGCCACAGGTGCCGGATTGCTGCCGTCATTTCTGGCGCGCGAGGATGAAGACCGTCGCGAGGATGAAGACGGTGCCGATGAGGTCGAAGAGGCCGAACGCGATGTGCAGGAAGGAGACGGAGAGCAGGATGGCCGAGAGGGGCTCGGCGGAGCCCAGGATGCTCGTCTCGCCGGGCTGGATGTACTGCAGGCTGCCGAGGTAGCAGCCGAAGGCGATGACGGTGCCGAAGACGATGATGTAGGCAAAGAGCAGGGCGGACGTCTCATTCCAGACACCCGTGAAGGCGAGCGGGTGAGAAATGGGGATGAAGAGCAGGCCGCCGAGGAACATGCCCCAGCCCGTGACGAGCGTCGGGCGCCACTTGCGGATGAGGCGCTTGGGCTGGACGGTGTAGAAGGCCGCGGCTAGCGCCGACAGCAGGCCCCAGAACAGAGCCTCAGGCGAGATGGCGAGCGCCGAGAGATTGCCGTGCGTGACGAGCAGGAAGGTACCGGCCACGGCGAGAAAGACGCAGAGGAGTTCCACGGGCCGCGGCAGCTTGCGCGTCCGCAGGGCCGTGTAGCAGACGATGACGATGGGCATGAGGTACTGCAGTATGGTGCCGGTGGCGGCATTGCTGTATTTGATGGTCGCAAAATACGTGTACTGGACGGCCAGCATGCCGAAGACAGCAAAGGCCAGGACCTCGATGGCATCGCGCTTCTCGCCAAACAGGGAGAAGATGTTCTGACGATACAGGGTGATGTCGATGACGAGCAGCAAAAGCCCTGAGAGCAGCATGCGCACGCCCACGAGCCATTCTGTCTGGAACGCGCAGTCCTGCAGGATGTACTGGCCGGCGACGCCGGAGCCGCCCCATAGGATCGCGCCCGTCAGCGCGAGGCAGATGCCACGGCGCCGCATGCCGGCAGAAGCAGGGGAAATCGTAGTCACGGTATCATCCTTTCTCAAAGTCCTTTTTCGGGGTCGTACGTGTAGATGGTGCGGCCGGAAAGATCCGTCAGGTGAATGGGGTTGAGCATGAGCTTGTTGTCCTTGATGCGCAGGGCGTCCGTGGTGACGCGGAAGCCGCTGAACGCGATGGCGACATCGTAGAAATGCAGGTCGCGGTATTCATCCGTGAAGCGGCCGCTGATGCTCTCAAACGGGATGCGCCGGTACTGGCCGGGCCCCGACGTGAAGGAGCCCGACGATACGGTTTTCTTGGCCGAGCCCTTCGATTCGATGGCGAGATCCATCTCGACGCGGCAGTGCAGGCGGCTCTTGGGCAGCGCGATGCCCGTGTCGAGATTCGTGCCGTGGCCGTAGAGATGGTAGACGCGCGTGTCGAGGTCGTAATCCCCGTAGGCCGCCAGATCCCCGTCGTAGACGTTGGCCGTGACATCGCGGAACGAGAGCAGCGAATTCTCATAGTAGACGCTGCCGTCGACATTCGTGAAGTAGAGTGCCGGGATGTGGAGCTGGTCCATATGCACCGTGCCCGTGCCGATGGGGTGGGACACCGGGCCCGTGAAGTACGTGGAGAGCGTCATCTTGTCGTGGATGTTCATGCCGAAGCCCAGCGACGAAGGATCGATCTGGTAGAGCACGAGCGCAAGGTCACACGTCGGCTCCGGCTGGCTGGTGAAATCGACCTTGCCGTTCAGCGCGATGGCATCGCCGATCATCGTGCCGCCGAAGCCGCCGATGGAAAGCGCGAGCTCCATATCCTTGTCGGTATCGCCGTTCACGGCAATCTGGACGTGATTCATGAGGTAATGGCGGTCGCGGTAAAAGACCTCCATGCGGCAGTCGTGGGCGTTGAGCTTGATGCGGATGCGCCGGCCGGCCCGGTTGAAATTCTGCCAGTTCTTCTGCATCTTCTGCTGGCGCTTCTGGCGGCGCCAGTCGCCGACGGCGCGGCGCTGCTCCTCGTTGAGCGAATCGAGGCTGACCTTGTTGCGCCAGTCGTCGTCATCGGCGTCCCTGACCTTGTCGAGGTCGGGCGAAGGCCGCACGAAATCCATCTGCATCTTGTCGTTGAGGTGGACGGAGATGGCGGCGTTGTTGACGTTGAGTTCCTCGATGGTCGTCGATTTGAAGTTCTTCGTCAAGACATCCCAGACATTGACGCGGAAATCGCCGCTCGGGATCGTGAGGATGGGGTTGCCGTCCGGGTCGTACCAGGCAAGATTGTCGAAGTAGACGTGGCCCGTGATATCGGAGATCATGCGGTCGACGGTGATCGTGCCGCGCAGCATATCCTGGTCCTCCATGGCGCGGTTGAAGATCATGGCCGCGCCGCGCGAGAGGACCTCAAGGAAAATGAGCAGCAGGGCGATGAGCGCGAGCAGCAGCAGGCAGGCGCGGCGCAGCCAGCGTTTCCGCCGCAGCGTCAGCAGCGCACCGGGGCTGCCGGAGAAAAAAGGCAGTGACATAATATCCCTTCCTTGTGTTTCAGTATTGGTACGGGTCATTTGGTTTGCAGCATCAAATGAATCCTTCCTTATTGTACCATGCAGGCGCCGGATTTTCATCTCGCTTTTGCCGGCCGTGTCAAAATTTTCCCGAAAGGTTTCCCCGACGTTTCCAGTTCAGCAGCAGCAGGATTTCGGAAATCGGATGGCGAACTTTTACGATAACGACAGACTTTTGAACGGAAGAGGGCTTGACTATGTTTTGCATGAAATGCGGCACGAAGCTGCCGGATCACGCTAAATTCTGCTTTAACTGCGGGGCAAAGGTCCCGGAAGGGCTTGGCGAGGAAGAGGCAGCGCCTGCTGCCTCCGAAGAGCCGGCGATGGAGATGCCGGCACCGGCTCTTGAAAAGAAGCCGCTCCCCGATATCCCGGGCAGCCATTTCACGGTCCTAGGGAAATATCCGGTGGACCTGCCGCGGGCTACGGCGCTTTACAACCAGCTCTGGGCGCCGTTCAACCGGGAGGGGACGCGCATCGCCATGCTGGCCCGGCATGAGATCGACCGGCACCTGAAGGAACATGCGGTGGAGAATCCCGTGGAGTTCTCGGCGCAGGTGCTCAAGTACTGCATGACCGTCTGTGACCCGCTCTTTGAACAGGCCGTCGATCTCCTCATCGGCCATCACATCGATTACGTGACGAAGCAGGACCTCTGGGACCGGCTCGATGATTCCATCGCGTCGACATCTCTCGTGAAGGCCATGCTGGAGGATCGGGCGGCGATCGAGGCGTACGAGAAGGACCTGGCGGTGGAAAAGATGGCCGACAAGGCGAGCTGGCGGGGCGGCGGCTTCGGCATCACGGGCGCCATCACGGGCACGATCAAAGCGTCGCTGATGAACACGGCGCAGGATGCCATAAGCTCGCTCGGGCGCAGCGTCACGGGCCAGTCTTATTCCCGCCGGCTCGAGGATTTCATCCGGGAACGCAGCGCCAAGCGGGATTATCCGGCCATGGCGTATGACTTCATCAACGAGGTCTGCCTGAGTGACCTCTTCGCGGAGGTCGACAGGCTGCTGGTGGAGGAGTGCAATCTGCCGCGCGTGTCGTTTGAGACGGACAAGGCGGCGAGCCGGCGCCAGAACCTCCTGACGCGCCTCGCCGACGGGAAAATCGGAAAAGCAGAGGCAATGAGCGGTCTCTGCAGCTGTCTGGAGGTTACGGGGGACACGCTGCCCGTCTATCAGGCTTTGCTGGCGCTTGAGCCATCTGCCGCAAGAGATGTGTTTGGCATCGCCGCGGCCGAAGGTGCGGAACTCCGCCTGGCTCAGTCCGTCTGGGCCGGGTGCGTATCCGATCGGAACGTCCCGGCGGATTTCCGTTATCCAGACTGGAAGCCCTCCTTCCTGCGCCGGCGGATGTATCCGGTATGCGGCCCGGCGATGCTCCTGGCGCTCCTGATCAGGCTCCGGGACCTGCCGCAGATCGTCTGCGGAAAGGATGATCCGCATGTGGATGTCGCGCTGGCCGCCGGCACCTACTGGATTCCCGCCGAGGCCCGGGACGTGGACTTCTGGGGCATGGATGAGCAGGTGGTCCTGGACCTTGATTATCCGGAAGCAACGGCCTGGGACGCGCAGCATGTCCACTTCCATCTGGTGAAATTCACCGGCGCGGCGGAAGCCTGGGCGCAGGATACCCAGAAGCAGAGCCTCCGGCAGGGGCAGGCTGCGCTCCTTGCAGGCGACAACGAGCGTGCGCTTCCGGCCTTCCGGCTGGCCGCGGAGATGGGCAGTGCGGAAGGTGCCTGGCAGGCGGGCAGACTGCAGGCGGCAGCAGGGCAAAAGGAAGATGCGCAGTGGTCCCTCGTGGAAGCGGCCGTACTGGGCAAGCGGGAAGCAGGCTGGGCGCTCTACCAGACGCTCAAGGCGAACAAGAACGAGCAGTGCGCTGCCTACAGGAGACTCGCTGCTGAGGGAGGCAAAGAACTTGAGGCACAGGGGAAATACGCCGAGGCTCTTGACTGGTACAAGAAGCTGGCAGCAGAGGGCGAAGGTGCGGCTTACTTCCATCTGGGCCAGATGATCGAGCAGGGCAGGGGCGTGAAAGTAAATAAGGCCATGGCTGCGGCATGCTACGATAAGGCGCAGTCCTGCGGGTATGAAGCCGCGGGGCCGGCCATCGGGGCGCTCGCGTTTGCCGCGGGCCAGCAGTGGGAAGCAAAGGCCGCTGCGGAGACGGGCGCACAGGCCCTCGCGGACGTGCAGCAGGCCTGGCAGAACTACCAGCGGGCCCTTGAGGAGAACCACCCGGGTGCCGCAGAAAAGATCCGGGTACTCGGACTTTTGCTTGGCAGGGCGATGGAAGCGCAGGGCGAGGACGAAGAAGCCATGGACTACTACCGGGCAGCCATGGAAGCTGGCAGCCAGAAAGCCCTGCTGCAGGCCGCAGGGCTCTGCGCCGATGCGCACAGGGCAGCGTTTGATCTGGCAGAAGCCTGCCGCCTCTACCGGCAGGCGGTGAAGGCCGCTGAGACGGCGGAGGACCAGGCCGCCATCCGGGCGGAATGGGAAAGCCGCAAGGCACGCGTGCCTTTGGAGAATCGCATCGACGGCCTCGTGGCCGCCATGGAAGACCAGATGGCAAAGGCCAAGTTCTACTATTTCGGTGAAAAACTGTCCATGCCGCTTGAAACGGCCATGAAGGCCTATGGCCGGCGGGCGGGCGTCAATCCGGGCGATGTGATGCTGCTCTGCGATTCGACGCATTCCCTCTTCTGGGGGCAGGGCGAGGAAGGCTTCCTGATCACCGGGGATGGCCGGTTCATCAGCTCCCTCGGCATCCGGGTTTCGCTTGACGAGCTGGGGCCGGTGAAGTATCGCGATGAAGAACTCGTGGAGCTCGCCACGGGCACCGTGCTGGCCCGCTTCAAGGGCGAGCAGGAGGAAGACCGGATATTCTGCAGTCTTTTAAACGATCTCGTGCTGCTGCCGCAGCCGGGGAAATAACGGTGACGTTCCTCACATGGACGGAGAAAAGGGCTCTCTGCAGCCGGCTGCTGCGGAGAGCCCTTTTTAAATGGCCGGGAATATGATAAAATAGAAGGAGAATTAGTACAATTTTTACCATTGACTCATTGCATGTACAGTTGTACATATATTTTATTTTAAGAGGCAGGCAAGGGCCAGGGAAGGGAGCAGATGCGCATGAGGATGCCGAAGATGAGGAGATGGCCGCAGATCAGGCGGCTGGCAGCAGGAGGACTTGCCTTGCTCGTCATGATGCCTGCTGCCGGCGAGGCTGCGGCCATCCCGCTGCGCGGCGTCATCGAGGGCTTCTACGGCACGCCCTGGCAGGAAGCGCAGCGCCTCGACATCCTCGACTTCTGCCGCGCGCATCAGCTCAATGCCTACATCTACGCGCCGAAGGATGACCCGTGGCACCGCGAGCGCTGGCGTGAGCCGTACCCTGTAGACAAGCTGCAGGATCTCGCGCAGCTCGTCCGGCGCGCGAAGGCCGACAAGGTGCGCTTCATCTTTGCCGTTTCGCCCGGGCTCGACCTCTCCTTTGCGGGCGAGGCGGGTCAAAAAGACCGCGCGGCCATGCTCGAGAAGCTCTCGCGCATGTACGAGCTCGGCGTGCGCGATTTTGCCATCTTCTTTGACGACATCAAGGACAGGGACGGGGCCGGGCAGGCCGCGTTCCTCAACGATATCCGGCGGGACATGGCGGCGCGCCACAAGGATCTCGGCATCTTTCTGACGGTGCCGACGGAATACTATCGGCAGGACATGGTGACGCCGGACGGCGCGCGCAAGCCGTATACGGATGCATTTGCAAAGACGCTGAGCAAGGATATCCTCGTGCTCTACACGGGCGAGGGCGTCGTGCCGTCGGGCATCACGCAGGACGAGCTGCAGCAGGCGGATGCGCTCTACGGCCGGCCGCTTGGCATCTGGTGGAATTATCCTGTCAACGATTACATGGAGAGCAAGCTGGCCCTCGGGCCCGTGACGGATCTGCCGCGCGGGAGGAAGATCCCGGCCATCTTCTTCAATCCGATGAAATACGAAGCTCTCTCGAAGATCGCACTCGCGACGGGGGCAGCGTATGCGCGCGATCCGCAGAATTACGATCCCGAGCGGGCCTGGCAGCAGGCGATTGCCGAGCAGTACGGCCCGCTGCACGAGGACATGGCGCGCTTTGCCGACCATTCGCAGCACCTTGAGAACGACTGGGCAAAAATCGGGCGGCCGGATGGCGAGGCCCTGCGGCAAAAGACCGACGCACTGCTGCAGGACTGGCCGTCTGGCGCGACGGAAGAGCGGTTTGCAGCCGCCGAAGAGGAGATCCAGGCACTTTCGGCCTCCTGCCGCCGCCTGCAGCTAAAGCTGCCAAAGGAGGTACGCAACGAATGCCGGCCGCAGCTTTTGCAGTTCCGGCGCATCCTCGCGGCGGACGAGACGGCGCTTGCGCTTCTGCGCGCAAAAAAAGCAGGGCAAAGCGGCGAGCGCCTTGCCCTGCACCGCTCCCTGCGGGCACAGTACCGAAGCATCAAGGAAAAGGAAGGAATGGGAAGGCTTTCGGAAACATCGGGCGTCGCCTTCATCGAGCGCGTCCTGGCCCTGCCGTAAGTCATCCATCGAGAACGAGCATGCATGATGTTCATGGCGCTCTGGTGCCCAAGGATTCCAGGAACGCTTAAAAGAGGGGCAGCAACCGTGCGAGCACAAGGCCGGTCGCTGCCATCACGAGTGACAGCACGACATTGGCGAGCACGTTGAGCCCCGCGAGCAGGAAGCTGCCGCCGTGCAGCAGCGTCACCGTCTCGAGGCTGAAGGACGAGAACGTCGTGAAGCCGCCGAGGAACCCGACGGTCAGGAGCAGGCGCATGGGCTCTGCCATGAGGGAACCCGTGCGCTCCGCAATGAGCAGCAGGATGCCCATGATGAAGCCCATGAGCAGGCTGCCGAGCGTGTTGACGAACAGCGTGCCGAACGGGAAGTTTGTCCCAAACAGCGCGCCGATGCTCGTCGTGCTCAGATAACGGCAGACGGCACCGATGCCGCCGCCCACGAAAACGAGTAAGAGATTTTGCATAAGGCCTCCAGAATAAAACGCGGAACATGCGAAATGGAACGGTATCATTATACGCGCCGCGGGAGACTTTGGCAAATCCCTTGACATACCATGACAAAGGACAATATTATGAGAACTGATAAGGAAAGAGCAAGACAGGAGCGCCTCAAACGGCAGCGCCGCCGCAAGAAGCAGCTCGAGCGGGCCATACGGGCCCAGGCCATCCACTGCGACAAGCTGGCGAAGCTGCATCCAACTGGCGTCGTATCGTTCGACCTGGAGCTCGCGGGGCCATTCCCCGACGACATCATCGAGATCGGCGCCCTGCGGCTGGACCTTGCGACCGATACGGTCGAATGCTTCCAGCGGCTCTGCTGCCCGCGGACGTTCATCAACCGCACGGTGCAGGACATGACGGGGCTGCTCAAGGAAGACCTCAAGCACGAACGGCCGCTTCCCGAGGTCCTGCCGGAATTCCTGGATTTCGTGAGGCCCGACGACATCGTCGTCGGCCACGCCATCGGCGACAACGACCTCTTGAGCATCAATCTGGCGCTTTTGCGCATCAATCGAGACAAGCACACGGAAATCAGCTTTTACCCGCGCTATCTCGACACTGTGCGCCTCGCCCAGCAGTTCCTGCCGCGGAACCGCAAGTACAATCTCGAGGTACTGCTTGAGTATTTCGGCTGGCAGAACCGCAAGAAGCACCGGGCCTTTGCCGATGCCGTCGGCTCCTACGTGCTGCTGCAGGAACTCCTGACGCTCGGCGCGTGCAGGCCGGAATGGCTGCCCGACCTCATGGCCCGCCGGGGCGGACAGGAACTCGTCCATACTTACCTGAAACGCATGACAAATTCTTGAAAATGCTCCTTATCAGCGGCAAACACGCACCTATTATGCGAATTTACAAAGAATTTTGTACTGGAATACGATGGGAATGTATTTACTAAACGGACGCTTTTTCGTATACTATTATACGAAGGGGATAGGTTGGCTGCCGAAAGGTATTTATCTTGCCAATTCCAGTCAGGATCTAAGACTTGAACGCCAACCACGAGTCATAGAGACAGGAGTTGGCGCCCTTCATTCGTTGCAGATGACGGCCGGAACCCGCTTGAGGTTCCGGCCTTTTCGTTTCCCTGAGGCATTGGAAAGATGCACGGAATGCCATGAGAAAATGAGTTGCATTTTTTGTTGTGTTTCTGATACAATAATGGACATATTTCATGGAACCGGGCAGAGGAGGACGCGCATGAGTATGATGGAAGAATTGCCGAGCATTTCCCAGCTGGAATGCTTTATCATCTATGGACGGGTACAGAACTTCACGCAGGCGGCGAAAGAGGCGAATATCACGCAGTCGGCCTTCAGCGCGCAGATGAAGAAGCTCGAGGCGACGCTCGGGGTGACGCTCATCCAGCGTTCCAAGCGCGGCAGCCATCTGACGCCGGCGGGGGAACGCTTCCTCGCACGCATCGGGGACTGGATGGAGGAGCTCCACAAGATCGTCTACGATCTGCGCACAGCCGAGGGGGCCGAACAGATGGAGCTCAACGTGGGCATCCTGCGGACGCTCGGCGACGTCCAGATGAACCGCCACATCGCGCATTTCCGCGAGCAGAACAGCCGAATCCGCTTCAACGTCTACGACCTCGAGCGCGAACAGCTCTTCTGCGCGCTCATGGACGACAGGCTCGACGTCGTCTCTTCCTATCTGCTGCCGGAGATGCCGGCCGCGGAGCTCGTCATCGAGCATTTCTGCTGGGACAACATCGTCTATTACGCACCATTGCTCGACCTGCCGCAGGAGCCCGTCACCGTCGACACGATCTTCGCGTCTCCCGTCGTGCTCTATCCGAAACAATTCATCATGAACGATACCATCGTCCAGTACTGCAAGGGGGCGGGCAAGCGCCCGCATACGGCAGCGCGCCTCTCGACGCCGTACGCCATGGCGTATTACTGCCAGCAGAATCCTGCCGGCGCCCTTTTGCCGGAGCGGCTGCTCGAGACGATGGGCTGCAGGCAGGGAATATACCCGCTTGTAAAGCCTCTGCGCACGGATGCCTGCCTGATCTACAAGAAGGACAGTCCGAAGATTCGCCTGATCCAGACGTATGTCGATTACGTGCTCGCCTCCTTCCACGCGGCGCAGCAGGCTCCCAAGAAGCAGGGATGAGGGTGGTCATCGCTTTTTCTTCTGGCTGACATCGCATGGACTGCCCCTAAAGCCAGGTCTTCCTGTCAGGAACTGCTAAGACCAGGTAAAAAAATGCATTCGTATTTCATTCGATTGTCGCGTTTTTATCCGTATCATGCATTTAAACTATGGTGGTTCTGTATGATTCTGCATGATACGCTAATCAAATCAAGAAATAAAGATGCAGATAAGAAGATAATACGAGAAAAGTATGGGTGCAATCGTTTTTGACGATGATACCCATCTTTTTTATGCGCTACACAAATGTTATGAGAGCCCCTATAATCTATAACCATCATATATCTTTTATCTGTTCATCTTACATTTTTAATTAGAAAGGTCGCTGAATATCTTGGCAGAAAAATCTCGGTTGTGGACCAAAGGATTCATACTGGACACGTTAGTCAATTTCCTCATCTACATCATCTATTACATGCTGATGGTCATCATCGCATCGGAAGCCATTCATTCCCTGAATGCTACGATGAGTGAGGCTGGCCTCGCTTCCGGTATCTTCATCCTCGGCACGCTGCTGGCCCGTCTCTTCGCCGGCCGTTCCGTTGAGCTCTATGGCCGCAAGAAAATGCTGTACGCCGGCATCCTGTTTTATCTCGCCACGACGTTCATGTACTTCGCCATCCATTCGCTGCCAATGCTCTTCCTCGTCCGCTGCCTCAACGGTATCGGCTATGGAATCGCTTCCACGGCTACGAGCACGATCGTCTCGACGATGATCCCGGCCGCACGCCGCGGTGAGGGCATCAACTACTATGCCCTCTCGATGAGCCTGGCTGCCGCCATCGGCCCCTTCATCGGCATGCTCATGCAGCAGATCTTCCCGTTCGAGGACATCATTTACTTCTGCATCGGCATGATCGTCGTCTGCCTCGGTGCTGTCGCCGTCATGCATGTCGATGAGATGGAACTCACGGAGGAGCACCGCGCTGCCCTCAAGGAGATCCACATCGCCAACTTCCTCGAGCCGAAAGTCACGGCCATCTCCATCGTTGCCTTCTGCGTCGCCGTCTGCTACTCGAGTGTCCTGAGCTTCCTCGCTTCCTATGCAGCGGAGCTCCAGCTCATGGCCGCCGGTACCCTGTTCTTCGTTGTTTACGCCCTCGCCATCACGATTGCCCGCCCGATTGCCGGCGTCATGTTCGACCGCAAGGGTGAAGATTTCGTCATGTATCCGACGTATGCCTGCCTGGCCATCGGCCTTCTCTTGCTCTCCATCACGACGCAGAGCTGGATGATGCTGCTCGCCGGCGTCTTCGTCGGCCTCGGCTACGGCACGTTCATGTCGAACGGCCAGGCCATCTGCGTCAAGCTCGTTAAAGAAGTCCGCATCGGCGTCGCCGTCTCGACGTACTTCATCGCGCTCGACCTTGGCCTCGGCGTAGGCCCGTACATGCTCGGCGCCTTCAAGGAGTCGCTCGGCTTCCAGGGCATCTACTTCTTCGTCGGCATCGCCGCCATCGGCTGCGCTGCTCTCTACTACGTTCTCTACGCACGCCGCCGCGACGCCGGCCATCTGGTCGCCGCCGATGCAGAGGAGCAGGCAGCCGTCAACGAGGTCGAAGAAGAAGAGTTTGCATAATTCTCTTTGCCGGATACGTCGTCTTCGAGAAAATCAAGCCGCTGGCTGGTGGAGTTTTTCCGCCGCCAGCGGTTTTTCTTTTGCAGGGATTTTGTTGAGAGCTTTGCTGCAGATGTCTGCTAGGAAGAGCATGTCATGCTTTTGCGTGCGTATCTGGAGTGGAATCACATACTATTTTGTGTAGATAATTGATGTACTATACACATATGTGTTACAATATATACATCAACAATATCCGTAATCAGAGGTGTGGAGGGAGACGTCATGGCGAATCTATCACAGAAGAAACGACAGCGCATGCTTAATTTTCTGAATGAACGGAAGTGCCTAAAACAGTGTGCATGATGTGATGTTGATGCGTACCTGAAAGCCAGATACATATCCTTGTCTTATAAGGGCTTCAGGTGTGCGAAGTTTAGTAAAAATAGAAAATATAAAATTATTAGGCGGTGTAATTCAGATGCCACTAATTCCTGACGAAAAACAAAAAAATGATTTTGTTAGCTGGATAAAAAAATATAATCGGAAGAATGCAGAAAATATCATTATTTTCTTAGTAATTTTGGGAAACCAAATTCATCAAAAGATCTTGAAGATAACTGATATACATGAACTGGATTTGCTCTTAAATAAAATTTCCTTAAAAAAAGGAAAAAGAAAAAGAAGCTATGTTGAAGCCTTAAAAGTATACAAAAACTATTTGAATTATTTACAAGAGAAATCGCAAGAAAATCATAAAGCTGAACAATATATTGGCGGAGAACTTTTTGCAGATCAAAGCAAACGTGGCACTGCGGCAGTTAAAGAATCTAATGGTTTTGATTTTGAACCATATCGTAAAATTATTATGACAAAATTTCCAAGAGGATTTCGGATTGAGTCTAAACTGGATATTAAGCGATTCCGTGCTTTTTGGGAAATCGCGAATGGTACAGAACTATCCGATAATGACACAGTCATACGGGAGCGAATTGCTCATAATACAATCAGATACCGAGATTTTGTATACTTACCAGAAATGATGGCTTCCGAAAAAACCCAAAAGAAGCTTCTTGCTTATATCGAGAGCTGTTTTCATGATGGAAAAAAAGGAGTTTACTTTGAAGCTCTTTACAACGAGTTTCAATCAGAATTTGAGGACAAGTGTATTAATAACCCGGACATGCTAAAAAGTTATCTTTCCGGTATCGATAAAAGAAAATATTATATTCATAAAAATTATTTGACTGCCACTGCATGTACTGAAATAAAACCTGTAGATGAAGTACGGGATTACATGGTATCTCTTGGTATACCGATAAGTTTTGATAATTTATATAAAGCGTTGCCTTATATTGATGCGGATACGGTTTATAGGACTGTTACAGGTACTAACAGCAGGGCTTTTGTACGTAATCAGAAAGGTGAATATTTTCATGCAGATATTATCCAATTCACGCAGCATGAATTGGATGTAATCGACGACTTGATTCACCAGTCAATAGATAACAAGGGATATATGGGTGGCAAGGAGTTGACAGATGAAATAGAAAGGTGTTTTCCTTCTATTATAGAGAGATATCCTTTCCTTACCTGGCTTGGACTCCGGGATGTCCTTGCATATAAACTGCAAAATAAATTCTCTTTTAAGGGCAAAATCATTAGTCCTTATGGGAAAGATTTATCAATGGCAGATATTTTTGCATATTTTGCAAAGACTCATGATTATTTTACTTTAGATCAGTTGAACGGTTTGAAGCAAGATCTGGGTACACCAATTTATTTTGATGATGTGTACGCACATTCTTTAAGGATTAACCAAGAGGACTTTGTTTCTCGTGATCAAGCATCGTTTGATACGGAAGCTACTGATTATGCAATTAGTCGGTTCTGTACAAACGATTATATTCCACTAAAGTATGTCAGCTTTTTTGGATCATTTCCAGATGTTTGCTTTCCTTGGAATGAATTTCTACTGGAGCATTATGTAGCAGATTTCAGTAAAAAATTCAAACTTCTGCATACTGGCTTTAATGCCGGCACACCTGTGGGAGCAATTGTGAAGCGAAGTTCTCATTACAGCGACTTTGAAGAAGTTATGATCACAGAGCTTGCTGATAGCAAAATACATCTCAACAGGGAAAACGCCTTGCAGTATCTGGTGGACATTGGTCTGCTTGCCAGAAAAAATTATGGCGGTATAGAGCAGATTTTGTCTAAAGCCAAATTGCAAAGGCAAAGGAAAGGATAACAACGCGGTATGTACGCATATACTTATGATGAACAGACAGGAGGTTTATTGCTGAATAGTTCAACATTGGGCTTCAGCAAAGAACCACGCCCTGTTTACTATAAAGAACTTGATATTCTCGGATTTGACCGGTATTGGAACTATGCAAAGAATGATGCGTATCCCTATATGTGGGCGGAGGCGAACAGCTATTACTACAGAGGCCGTAAGGTTGCGCAGACAAAGGGCGGCTCATGCTATACCGCTCCGAAAATTGTAATCCTTGAAGATCCGGAGCCGAATGGAGAACCCCTTCGCTTTGTGGACATTCCTGCAATGGTGGAAAAGAACAAGAGAATTCTTGAGGGCCTGGTCCAGGAAACTATTAAGAAAACGTATAACATCTATAAGAAATACAGGAATAAAGTGGATGTCTTCTATGTTGCTTTTTCGGGAGGAAAAGACAGCGTAGTTACACTTGATATAGTGCAGCGAACTCTACCACACAATTCGTTTAAGGTTTTATTCGGCGATACGGGGATGGAGTTTCCTGATACCTATGATGTTGTTGAAAAAGTAGAGAATTATTGTGCTAATGAAGGTATAGATTTTATTCGCGCAAAGTCCGAATACGATCCCGAATATACATGGAATGAGTTCGGACCACCGGCAACTGTAACGCGATGGTGCTGCAGTGTACATAAAACAGTGCCGCAAATACTGGCTTTAAGAAAAAAACTGGAAAAATCGGATTTTACCGGGATGGCTTTTATCGGAATACGTGCCAGTGAAAGTTTGGCTCGAAGTGAATATGACTATATAAGCCTCGGTGAAAAGCATAAAGGACAATATAGTTGTAATCCCATCTTGGAATGGAATTCGGCTGAACTATACATTTATATTTATTCTGAGAACTTATTATTGAATGAGGCTTATAAGAAAGGCCAAAGGCGAGCAGGATGCTTGGTGTGTCCAAGGGCGGCCGAGCGAAATGAATTTATGAGTCGAGCTTGGTATCCTGAGGAATTTGACAGATTCATTCACGTAATAGAAAGAATGTATCGTAAAGGTTTTTCCACAGATGAGGCACTAAAAAATTTTATAGAAAATGGCGGATGGAAGGCACGAAAGAATGGCAGAGACCTGCCAATCAAAATAGGGTATTCTGAAACAAAAACTCGTGGGAAACAAATTCTGATCATAGAATCTCCGAGAACTGATTGGAAAGAATGGATAAAGACGATAGGAATTCTGCTTAATGATTCTTCACCATTTAGAATTCTCTTCCGAAATAAAGAATATCAGTTTTCCATCACACAAACAGAGCAAGGTTATCGAGTTTTTATAGATGAAGAGCTCGCCAAGGCTGATCCAATATTTGTCAAGCTATTAAAGAATGTTTTCCGTAAAGCAGCCTGCTGTGTTAACTGTCATGAATGTGAGGCCGATTGTCATAACGGTTGCATTTCGATGCAAGATGGTAGAGTGAAGATAAGTGACAGATGTATACATTGTGCGGAATGTCATAAGGTTGATAAAGGATGCCTGGTTTATAAATCGCTGGAGATGCCTAAAGGAGGGCTAATAATGTCAGCAAATAAGAGTTTAAACTGCTATTCACATCATTCACCCAAGATGGAATGGTTCACGCAATATTTTAGCTACAAGAATGAATTCGATCAGAAGCACTCGCTTGGATCTCAAATGTACAGCTTCTTTAAGCGTTTTCTTAGAGATGCGGAATTACTGGACGAGAATGGCTTTAGTCATACTGCTGAGATAATCGATAAGATTGGGCTTGATAATCTTTCAAGTTGGGGAATCATGCTTGTCAATCTATCTTATACACCACAGATTAATTGGTATGTAAAACGGCTCAAAATGCTCGAAGTATATTCGAAAGAGTATGTATTGTCTCTTTTGGTTAATGACGGTGCAAAAGAAAGCTGGGTTAATGACATATGGAGTTCATTTGGACGGTTTGTCGAACTTCCGTTTAATGAAGTTGGAATGGGGCATTCTGAGAAAGAGAAGAGACATATTATATCAATAACTCGTACTCCTTGGCAGAATCCTGATCCTCGCGTAATCCTCTACTCCCTGTACAAATTCGCGGAAGGCTGCGGAGGATATTACCAGTTCACCCTTGGCCGCCTTCTCAACCACGAGATTGACAGTGAGGGTGTGAGTCCTACCGAGATTTTCGGCATTGATCGCGATCAGATGGAGAAGCTCCTGACAGGACTTTCTGTCAATTATCCTGAATTTATTAATGCGTCTTTTACGCTTGACCTTGATAATATTACGCTCCGCAGCGAGAAAACATCGCAGGACGTTTTGACGCTTTTTTAAGGAGGAACGGTTATGTTGGACAAATATCGCGATTACTTCGATATTGACCCGGAGTATCTCGCACAGATTAACGAGGCAGAAATCGAAAGCCATCCGGATCTCTGGAAGAAGTTCTATCCGCACGATACGTTTGTAAAGCTCGTGAAGGATACAATCAGCGTTATCTCCAGGAGACAGAAACTCTCTATCTGGGTTGAAGGCGCCTACGGCACAGGAAAATCTCATGCTGTGCTGACGCTGAAAAAATTGATTGACGCGTCTGATGAGGACACGAAGGCTTACTTTGACAAATACCAAGACGAATTTGGCACGGATCTTTACAATAAGTTCCAGCACATCAAAAGCGGAGATCAGAAAATTTTAACTGTTCATCGATATGGGTCTTCAAACATCTACGGTGATGACGATCTTGTCTTTGCCATTCAGCAGAGCATTGTCGCCGCCTTGAATGACGCCGGAATCGAAGATCACGGCGAAGGTGCACTGAAGGATTCAGCGGTTGCGTGGCTTTCAGATCCTACGAATAAGGATTATTTTAATGCTTTGATTCGTGAGAACTATACGGATCTTTTCTCCGGGGACGATGTCGACACGATCATTAAAAACCTGAACACCTACAGTGAACAGGCGATGGAATCTCCGTCTAAAGGTGAGGCTCTTCAGACGCTCATGAGCAAGATCATGAAGGTTGCGAAGGAACGTCATTTTTCTGCGCTGTCGCTTTCAACAACGGCACTGCTTAAATGGATTGATGAGGTTATTAAGCGAAATAACTTCAAGGCTATTCTTTTCATCTGGGATGAGTTTACGGACTATTTCCGTAATAATCAGCGCGCCATGACCGGATTCCAGGAAATTGCCGATTTCAGCGGTGATAAACCATTTTATCTCATGATTGTCACGCATAATGTAATGCACATGTTTCCTGAGTCAGACAAGGACTGGAAGCGACTGATGGGACGTTTTGTACAGCCCATCTGCAACATTGAGCTCCCTGAAAATATGGCATTCCGTCTTATGGGCGATGCAATGGAAGAAAACAGTGATCCTGTTGTACAGGCTGACTGGCATGAGACGCGCGATGAACTGTATGAGAGAACACATGACTCCCGGAAATTGGTTAAGGAAAAGGCAAAGATCTCTGACACAGAGCTAAAAAAGGTTCTTCCTATTCACCCTTACGCTGCTCTTCTCCTGAAGCACATATCCTCCGCTTTTGATTCTAATCAGCGGAGCATGTTTGATTTCATTAAGAATGACAGAGGCGATGAAATCAAAGGATTCCAGTGGTTTATAAACAACTGCGGTCCATACGATGCGAATCCTCTTTTGACGATAGATATGCTCTGGGATTTCTTTTATGAGAAAGGCAAAGAATACCTCTCTCCTGACATCAGGGCTATTCTTGACTGCTATTCATTTGCCGAGAGCAAAAACCTTGACTCCGAAAGAAAGCGCGTTTTGAAAACGGTTCTTCTCCTGCAGGCAATTTCCCAGCGCACCGGTGATTCGGTAGAACTCTTTATACCCAATGAGCGAAACTTGAATAACGCTTTTGAGGGCTCCGATCTCGAAAATGATGAACCCGTTCGAATTGCCAACAGTATGGTTCCGGATATTCTTTTCAAGAAACCTATGCTGGGAGGCAAGACGCAGTACTCTGCCCTGATCAACTCAGGAAACGTTGTCGAAATTGATAAACAGAAGGAAGAACAAAAGAAGAAGTCCACGACCGTACTTTTACAGGAAGCGGATATGCAATCTGCCATCGCTCTGACAGGAGCTCTTCGTCTGCGCTACGAGATGAGATGCGTTTCCTCTGGGAACTTTAAATCAACAATAAATGAGCTGCGCGCAAAAGAAGACTCTCTTGGGAATAAAATCATGGCGGTTGCCGCTTTTGCCAGAGATGACGCTGAAAGCATTCAAATTGGCAAGGCAATTAAGGAAGCTGTCGCGGATGGAAGTTATCATATCGTCTTTATTGACGCATCAAAGACTCCGCTTGGCAGCGATATGCTGGAGCAATATGCAGACGCCATGGCAAATTCTGTCGTGAATATAAAACAGGATCGTGGTCTTGCAAATCAGTATGATGCTAACGCAAAGGAGATTCTGAAAAAATGGCGCAGCAAGGTTGAGTCTGGTGAATTTGTCGTTTTCTCAGATGACAAGCCGGATGGAGAACGTGCCGCCACGCTTGAGGAACTTTATGAATACCTTTTTGCTATAGATCGGAAACATTACAGAGATGGTCTTGAAACACATGGGTCTGTCAATGACACAATGTGGCAATCCACATCACTGGCATTGGGTGTTCAGTGCGGTGCCGAGCAAAAAACATCAGGACAGTTCCGTTCTGGAAATAAACAGACGAAACTGGAGAACTATATCGGTAAGGAAGCATGGAATGTCCCGAAATACTGGATATCGTCTCCCCATCTTCCTATTTCCAAAATCAAGCTCGATGTGGATGAGATTGTACAAACTGCTTTTGCGTCCAGCGACAGAATTTCTATCGCGAGGATTTATGATTTTCTGCAGGATAAAAACGGAAAATATGGCTTCATGCCTTGTAATCTAACTGCTTTCGTAATGGGCTTCGTTCTCAAAGAGTATACAGATGGAACGTTCAACTATAGCGACGGCATCAATACAGACGTTCTTACAGTAGCAAAACTTAAGGATATGGTGTCTGAGATAATAAAGAATCAGCAAACTCCGATTTCCCGTTATAAGGATAAATATATTGTAACTACGACTGCGGAAGAGAAGGCTTTTAATGAAGCGTCATCAAAGATTTTTGATATACCGATTCACCTTTGCAACACCGTGGAACAGACGAGAGAACGTATCCGGCAGAAAATGAAGGGCTTGTCCTTTCCCATTTGGGTTCTCAAGTATGTACTCGCTGATTTGAGTCTGAAGTCCAGCGCAGAGACGGTTTCCAAACTCATTGATTATTACAGTGGCATTGCCAACAACAATAATTTTGGCACTTCCAAGACAGATAGCGATATTGCGATCGACATAGGCAAACTTTGTCTGGGTGATCAGAACGTAGTTGAAGACCTCGCTGCACTGGTCACAAAAGACAAATGCACCGACGGAATGAAAGCTTACCTGAATCAATACGAAGATGGTATTCTTCTACAGCTTGCAAATGAAGTGGGCGATGACGGTCAGTTTATCAACCGTTTGAAGAAGAAGTTCGATGCAGATGCTGCAAACTGGGTATGGAATGTTGATACCGCAAACCAGAAAATTAATGAGGTGATTTTGGAATACAGGATTGTTGTAGAAAGCAATAAAGTGCTGCCTAAAAACTTTTCCTTTGATGCCACCATCAGGGAGTGGATTGATAAGTGCAGCATGATCAAGATTTCTTACCTTTACGCAAAGAATTATTGGGAAGACTTGGCTGAACTCATGGAAATGCTCTATGACATCAAGAAATCAGGTGTTTTGCTGGATTCCAGAAGAGAGAAGTTCCTTGAACAGATCAGCGCGAATGGAGCAGCATTCAATCGCTTTTATAACGACCAGGCACCTTTGTTTCGTAAAGCATGTGCTTTTATTGTTGGTCGGTTTAGTGATGAAGAAGTACGTGAAATTTATAAATTGCTTCCTAATAACCTGTTTACGTCTGAAAAGCCTGATTATCAGAACGTAGTTCAGATTGCAGTAGACAAATACATAAGTGAACAGAGTGCAACGAAGCTAAAGGAGATGTGGCGCGAAAAAACGGGTACCGATACTCCAAGACAATGGTCAAAAAGATATAAAACTCCCATTCTATGCATGATTTCGGATGATGAGCTAACGAAAGCAAGATCTGCTTTCAGAACTTTAAACAGCAGGCAGCCGGATGCAACGTCAATCGACAAGGCAATTGAGTACCTTGAAAGAGCCGATTTCTTTGATGAGCTCTCCAGCCAGGAAGAACGGGATAAAGCGTTCCGTGAGAAAATCATTAAATCTTACAATGTCATGCTTACAGATCTTGACGAAGTACGTGATCATTTGATGGGAACGGTCGGTGCGGAACCTTATGATTGGTACGCTTCCTTACAGGTAGATAATGAACTGAAGGAAATGGCCGAATTTAAGTACAATGCTACAGGCTGCGACAAGGCACTGAAGAAAATCGAGGACATGGATGTGGCTGAGGTAAAAGAGTACCTTAAGCGGCTTATTAAGGACAATATGGTTGTCGGCATGGAAATTATAAAGGGAAAGTAAGGAGGCGCTGATATGAGTCTAAAGAAGGAGGACGCAATAAAAAGAATTGATAAATATCTGCGTCGAAACGACTCACATCCACGTCTTGTGAATGTGAATAATCCGGATGATTTGAATTCAATCCGACAAACTTTTTCTGTGGGTAATTACATTTTTAAATCCGTCTCAGACTTTTCCAAGCCTGATGAAAGCCTTTCAGAAGACGCTTTTTATAGCTTCCTTCAGGAAGCGTCTTCTCCGGTTTTCCTTACGGGATTTACAAGTTATTACCGACTTCTTGGCGAAGAAAAATTGCAGGATTTTATTAATCGCATGCTTGGAATGTCCAAACCTGATATGCATGTGGTTGTTCTATGCTACCAATGTGAGAAATATCTGACGAAAAGTGATCCGCGCTATTCGCAATTTGTGTACCTGATAGAAAGTCCAATAGTGCCATTGCCCAATCTTGTTTTCACTGCTCCCAATTTGCCGTTTCCTGCAAAAGGAACAGTTATAGAGGGAGTTCAAGATGTCGCTGCATACGTGGAGAAAGGTTCGACTCCAAAGTTTTTTATCCGTACCAAAAAGCAGAAAAGTTCCTACCCACACTCGCTGTATCCTATAAAAGAGCAAAACAATTCATATGAAGCATTATGCGATATAGACATTTTTACAACTCGATTAAAGGAAGCATACGGGGCAGAAGAAAACTGGAAGTTTGCGCTTTCTGAAATCTCGACTTACGGCTCATGGGGAAATTATGTCATGGCTGTCTTTGGGACAACCACGAATCTCGAGAATTCCATTGGAAGCTGGTTGTCTTTTGATAGCAAAAAGAAGTGGCTTTATTTTATAGCACTTAAACTTTACGGAGCGCAAAACAGCTGGTGCTTATCTGTTGCCGTTAAGAACGCGGAAAACAGTTCCCTTTTTATCAGAAGTGTGTTCAGGAGTATTCTTCAAATTTCGCATAATGATAAGGAGTTCTGGAAACATTATGATGAAAGAAAAGGCATTATTCGCGCGTTAGGGAATCAAGATTCTGAGGTGGTCGATTACTGCGCTATGGTTAAAAGCAAAGGCGCAGATGCTCTGTATTATTTAACAGATGCGTCACCGCGGGAAAAGAACTTGATTTTTGAAGAGCTTGCAGCATATTCTGAAGAAATCGGGCGGAAAAAAGTAGTAGAAGCGCTCAGCCATATTTATCCCGATTTGTATTCATATTTGAAACCGTATAGGTTCAATGAACCGTCTTTGAACTTAGATGCGTATTTCCAGGAATACAAATATCAGAAAGTGGTCAACAGGATTTTTCCTGATTTTCTGGAAAGGGTAAATGATCAGGCTGAGAAACGGGAGTTTAATCTATATTTACCAGCCCGGAGTGAAAAACTCGACACAATCGAGAAGAAAGGAACAGCTTTATATTTTATGGATGCGATGGGTGTCGAGTACCTCAGCTTCATAATGGATCAATGCAAAAAGCAGAAACTTATGGCCTACACCACCATATGCCATTGTGAGCTTCCATCAATAACATCGCTTAACAAAGAATTTGTTGATGTGCTTACAGAGGGAGGCGCGGTTGCCGTTCCGGACAAAAAAGGTATAAAGAGTCTTGATGATTTGAAGCATCATGGCGTGGAAGAATTCGATTTCACAAACAATGAGATCCCTACATATATTTCAAGAGAGTTTGAAATAATCAGTGAAACGATCGAAAAGATAGCAACCTATCTGAGAAACGGAACATATAAGCGTGTGGTTATGATAGCGGATCATGGGGCAAGCAGACTCTGTGTTCTTGCGAAACAGGAAAATCAATGGGAATCGGAATCAAATGCAGAACATTCCGGAAGATGCTGTCCTGTTAGCGAAATCGATGAAATTCCTTCATGTGCGACGGAAGAAAACGGTTACTGGGTTCTCGCCAATTATGACAGGTTCAAGGGCGGTCGTAAAGCGAATATAGAGGTTCATGGTGGAGCTACTCTTGAAGAGGTTGTAGTTCCGATTATTGAGATAGTTTACGCACCAGACGAGATTGAGATTTTGATACCTGACAAGTATAAGAATGTAAAGTTCAGCAGGCGGAAAAAAGATGCTGTTTTGCATATATTCTCAAAAACAAAGCTGGATAACCTCAGCATTCGTGTTTCCGGTCTAAATGGTGAATATGAAGGCAAATCGGCTGACGGGCAAACATTCACAATAGCTTTACCAGAGTTGCGTAAAGCTGGAAAGTATACTGTGGATGTTTTCTATGACAATAATCTTTTGAAAAGCGGGCTGGAATTTACTGCGGACAACACCGATTTCGGCGAGAAAAAGCTTTTGTAAGGAGGTAGGCTTAAGTGAGTGAAAAACTCAGAGAATGTTTTGACGATGGAATGGTCGTCTATAAAGATTTGAGCGAAATGAGCTTCTTGAAAACCTTGAAGCTTCCTTCGTTTCTCCGGGACTGGGTTTTGCACCAGTTTGAAGATGATGAAGGAAAGTTTGATGTTGAGGAGCTGCTCGATTTTGTAAATACATACATGCCTCGAAAAGAGGACTGGCTTAGTATAAAAAATCGAATCAGCAAGGAATATGAACGAGTAAAGATTCTAACGAAAATTGATGTCGATATTGATATCAAGACTGGGACGGTTTCTTTTGCATTGCCAGACTACGGTCTCTCTAATAAAGAAACTGTGATTGAAGACGCTGTCTGGGATAATGTAAAGGATGAACTTGTCAAAAGTAATGAAATCTGGGGAATTGTTGAACTTGGATATCGCCCGCCTGACGACAGCGCACGCCCTAAAATACCCGGAAAAATCAAGTTGACGGATTTCAAAAGTTTTACACCATACGATATCTACCTTGATTTTTATAAGGAGGTAAGGACTGATTTCTCTATTGGAGAATGGATTGATATTCTTCTGGGAGCTATGGACTACAATTTCAATGGCTATGAGGATGAACACGAAAAACTGTCAATGCTCCAAAGGCTGCTTCCTTTTGTGGAAAAGAATTTAAACATCATAGAACTTGCACCAAAAGGAACCGGGAAATCCTATGTCTTTGGAAATATCAGCAAGTATGGCCTGCTTGTTGACGGCGGTACTGTATCAAGGCCAAAGATGTTTTACGACAAAGCACGAAGAACGCCGGGATTTATAGTGGGTCATGATTATGTCGCCATAGATGAAGTAAAGAAAGTCCAGTTTACAGATATAAGTCAGATGCAGTCTATATTCCAGGGATATATGGAAAGCGGAAAGTGCAATGTTGATGGCTTTACGGTAACCTCTGATGCAGGAGTTGTATTTCTTGGAAATATTGAACAGAGCAATATGGATGAATATAAGAGCATGTTCACGGAGCTGCCCTCTTTATTTAAAGAAAGTGCACTTGTTGACCGTATGCATGGCTTTATCAAGGGGTGGGATATTCCCCCTATGAAACCAGAATTGAAAATTTCCGGATGGGCGTTAAATACGGAATATTTCTGCTCAATTTTGCATTTACTTCGGGACGATATCAGTTATAGAGCTATTGTAGACAATTTGGTACAAGTTTCGGATGGAGCCTATGAACGTCATGTCGAGGCCGTGAAAAGACTGACGACTGCATATTTGAAGCTGCTATTCCCAAATGTAAAGACTGTAAAAGATGTGGATCGCCATTTGTTCATGCAGTATTGTCTCAGACCGGCAATAAAGATGAGAAGCATTATTCAAAAGCAACTTGCAATTCTCGATCCAGACGAATATCAGAAACCAGCTAAACAGATGCCGAAATTTACCTTAAAGGAGCTTGCGGATGAAGAAAATTGATTGCATAAGCTGTGGAAAAAAAGATTTAGATAAAAACACGATAGGTCTTAACAAAAAATTGCTCGGCAAAAACATCTCGAATTATTATTGCATGGATTGTCTGGCGGATTATCTTGGCTGTACTGTAGATGATTTGAAAGACAAAATCGAGGAATTCAAGGATGAGGGCTGTACGCTTTTTGAATAAGGAGATGAGGGTAATGATATATGCAGATAATGCTGCGACAACTGAATTATGTCGTCAAAGCTATGAAGCTATGGAGCCTTATCTCCGTGACGAGTATGCCAATGCATCTCAACCATATTCATTTGCTAGATTAACGAAAAGAGCGTTAAAAGAGGCTCGTGAGATAATAGCTTCGTGTATAAATGCTTTGCCAGAAGAGATTTATTTCACTTCGGGTGGTACGGAAAGTGATAACCAGGTAATAAAATCAACGTTGTTTTTCAATAAAGACAAAAATGAGATTATAACTTCCTCCATAGAACATCATGCAATTTTGAATTCATGCGAGACTGTTTCTTTGCTCGGTATACCAGTTGAATATCTTCCGGTTGACAGAAAAGGAATTGTTCAGCCATTTGATTTGGAGAAGAATATTTCTAAAAAAACCGGACTTGTTTCTATAATGTATGGAAATAATGAAATCGGGACGATTGAGCCAATAAAGGAGCTTTCTTCTATAGCTCATAAGGCCGGTGCAATCTTCCATACTGACGCGGTACAGGGAGTAGGGCATGTTTCTATCGATGTTCATGCTCTGGGAGTGGACTTGTTGTCTTCTTCATCACATAAATTTAATGGGCCTAAAGGAATTGGATTTTTATATATGAAGAAAGGTGTAAAAATCCATCCATTTATGAATGGTGGAGCACAGGAAAAAGGCATGAGGGCGGGAACAGAAAATATCGCAGCCATTGTAGGAATGGCCGCTGCACTAAAAATGAATGTAGAAAGATTAGCTGATGCACGGGAGCATTTAACAATCCTTGAGGATACTCTTATTCGCGCACTTCAGGAACTGGGACTTGATTTTATTCGCAATGGTTCGAGCAATCATCTTCCTGGTAATGTGAATCTTTCATTTCGCGGAGCTGATGGAGAGATGTTGCTTCATCGGCTTGATTTAAAAGGTATTTTTATCTCTACCGGTTCAGCATGTGATTCTGTAGATTCGCAAGTCTCTCATGTTATCAGAGCAATACACATACCAAAAGAGTATGCGGAAGGGACAATCCGTATTTCATTTGGGGCAAATAATAAAGAAGAAGAGGCTGTGAGAATTGCTAAAGAAATTAAGAACATTCTAGGTTAAAGTGTGAATGCCAACGAAAAAGTGAGCCACGTGCTTGCCAAAAATTGAGCCACTGTAATCATGAACTCAAACTTCGTAAGCGCTAAATCACCCGGTGTATAATCTGCCAGCGGTGATGGGGTGTGTCAAAAAGAAAAATGGGGAAGTTTGGATTATCGAGACGAAAGGCGGCGAGAGCCACGGCGTAGACAAGAACATTGATAAGCAGATTGCCAACAAGTTCCAGGCGTTCAAGCGATATGCTGAAAAGCATGATTTAAAGTGGGGCTTCGTTCGGGATAAGGACAATGAACTTTACATCAACAATACAGAGTTCGTCAGCGATATGTCAGATGAGGAATGGAAACCTCTGTCTGATGTATTATGATACTCAAACTTCGCACACCTGAATCCCTCATAAGATAAG